>JANMHK010000322.1:0-6820 GCA_031375135.1 Sphingobacteriales bacterium
GAAACAGCCACTAATCCCGGTAAGGCGCGTCATTTCACCAGCTTATCCGGTGCTGCCAGAGAGAATTCACTATCGCGGATCTATGTAGGCTACCATTTCAGGAAGGCTTGTATGGACGGTGAGGCCCTCGGTAATAAGATCGGGGATTGGGTAGCAGCTAATGCTTTGAAAGCGAAATAAAACCTGGAAAGAATCTGTTTTAAAACTGATTCGTAAATAGCACTATTTGGGAACCTGGGTACTGAACACCCGGATCATTTTCTGCGGTGATATAAATCTTAGTAGGCTTAACTGCAGTGACTGTTTCAAAAGTAGCTGTTAGTCTTTTTGACATAAAGCTCGAGGAAGGATTGATTTGGCCGATGTTTTTGATGTAGTTATTGTCAGATTCCATCCAAACCACATAATGGCTTTTTGGCGGATCCAACCTTCCGGGCTCTGCGAGATTACCAAGGAATATCTGGATCTGATAATTGTTGTTGTTGTCTTTTTTGAGTTTCACCGAGCCTTGGGCCGCCGGAACCACAGAGGAATTTTGAAAAGAGATCTTGCGTGCGCAGGAACTGCTAAACATCAGGATCATTACTGAAAAAACTGCTAACAAAAAATGGCGCGTAGCCGAAGGCGTACGTAAATGTTTCATGTTGAAATGATTTTAGATCTTTAGTTTCTACTGATACCAGCTCAGCATTAAAAAAGGGTAGAACGAAAGAATGAGGTCATTAGCCTTGTAAAGGGCTAACATTTTCTTAAACAGGAGTGGATCTAAGGTAACCTTTTAAAAGTACAATTCAGCAATCACCTTGAGGTATTTACTGCTTGTGGCGACCGGCAAATTAAGAATCTGGAATCCCAAAATCATTTGACATTCTCTCCGGATGTTTATCTTTGCGGCAGCATGGCAGCAAACGGGAAAATCAGGATTCTGGAAACCATACGGCAGGGATTGATTGGGGGCGGCGAAAGTCACCTGCTCAGTCTGGTGCAGCATCTCGACAAAAGCAGATACGAGATACACGTACTGTCGTTCACTGAAGGGCCGATGGTGGAGAAATTGAAAGAGTGGGGTATTCCGGTGTATGTGATCCCAACTACCAGGCCATTTGATGTAGGCATTATGGCCAGGGTGAAGAAGTTACTTGTTCGGTTGGATATCCAGCTCATACACGCGCATGGTACCAGGGGCTACTCAAATATTTTCTGGATGGCCAGAAAGTTGAACATCCCGGTGATTTATACGGTGCATGGGTGGTCGTTTCACGATGATCAATCCTTACCCCTTAAAAGATTGCGAATTGGCATTGAGCGCTTTTTAATTAGAAAAGCCAGATATGTGATCCTGGTCTCTGATTCAAACAAGGCCACTGCCGAAAAGTATTTTAGCTTTCAGAATGATAAGGTGATCCAAAATGGGATCGATCTGAAAAGATTCAACCATCTTCAGGTATCAAAACAGGTAAGGGCCAGTTTGCCTCTCGGTGAACACACGCGCTTGATTCTTTTTATTGCCCGATTCATTCACCAGAAGCAGCCCCTGGTTTTATTGAAGGCCTTCGCCGGGGCAGTGAAAAACAACCCTGATCTGCATCTGTGGATGGTTGGGGATGGAGACCAAAAGCCTGCGGCCTTGAAACTCGTGGAAGAGTTAGGTATTGCGAAACAAGTGACCATAGAATCTTTCCGGAGTGATGTTCCCGAAGTACTTGCTGCCGCTGATATTTTTGTACTTCCGTCTTTATGGGAAGGACTTCCCATTGGTTTGCTGGAAGCGATGGCCATGGGTAAAGCGGTAATCGGAACCAGGGTGGATGGTACGTCCGAAGTGATCAGTGATGGCGAGAATGGCTTGCTGCTGGATCTGGAGAATTTGGAAGATAATCTTGCTGCTGCATTACTCAAGGTCGCCAGTGACCATGCCCTGTGTAGCCGACTAAGCGCCAATGCAGTCAGTTCCGTCAATGCCTCATTCAATGTGGTGGGCATGACTGGGAAAGTGGAGCAGCTGTACGAATCAGTGCACCGGGAACATTGATATTTTATTTTTTTCGATCATCTCTGGAAGTATCGATGTTGTTGGCTTTCATCATCTTCAGCCCGTAGTCCCGAAAAATTTCAATAATTGGAATCGCTTCTTTGCCTTTCCTGGTGATGGAATATTCCACCTTAGGTGGAACTACAGGGTACGCTTTCCGAGATATCAGGCCGTGGGATTCAAGTTCTTTGAGTTGACTGGAAAGCATCTTATGTGTTATGTGGGGCATGGACTTTTTCAATTCACTATATCGCATAGTGGCTTTATTTAAACGCCATAAAATGGGCATCTTCCACGTGCCTCCTAAAAAGTAAAGTGCAAATTCAACGGGGTTATAGAATACTTTATGTTGGAATATGAAATCTGGCACTGAATATATCCTCCTGATACAAAATAAGGAAACATACTTGTAAATAATAGACATACTATCTAAAAGGAAAGTATCTATCAATAAGGATATATACATTGGAATGCCCCTGTTCAGGTCCAATTTTGCTGGCATAATTTATTACCATGACAGCAAAAAAATGGCAGGCCCTTGTAACTGGTTTACTTTTCTGGGGTTCATTGATGGCGCAGCACGAGGCAGGTAGCAAGGGCAGGATCCTGATGATCGCTTCAAACGCCGCAGTAAGTCAGCAGACCGGATGGCCAATTGGCGTATGGTATGCAGAACTTTCACATCCCTACTGGGTTTTTTCCGAAGCGGGTTATACTGTGGATATCGCATCCCCAAAGGGCGGTGAGATATTGTTTGATCAATTCAGTGATCCTGAAGATGAAAGTAAGTACGCAGCTTTTGATTATATCTCCCTGGGCTTTAAGAAAGATCCGGCAAAAACAAACCTGGCAAAAAATACACTCCGGTTGTCGTCCATTGATCCGGCGGGATATAAAGCTATTTTTGTTTGCGGTGGTCAGGGTCCCATGTATACGTTTTTCAATGATCCTGCACTGCAGAAGTTCTTTACAGAATTTTATCTTACTGGGAAACCAACAGCAGCGATCTGCCATGGAACCTGCATTCTTCTAAAAACAAAACTCCCGAACGGGAAATACCTTGTGGAAGGTAAAAGGTGGACCGGGTTCGCCTCTTCGGAAGAACAGTATGCCGATAATTATGTCGGGAAACAAATACAGCCTTTCCGCATCGAAGACGAGGCCCGCAAAATGCCTAACAGTAGGTTTGAAACGGGCGCACCGTTTTCGGCTTTTGCCGTGCAAGATGGGAACCTAATTACAGGGCAACAACAGAACAGTGGTGCCAGAGCAGCGGAGCTGGTAGTAAAGGCATTGGAAGACGGGCGCAAAAACTATCCTACTTATATATTGGTGCATGGCGCTTGGGCCGATGAGTCTGCATGGGGATTTGTAAGAAATGAACTTGCCAGGAAAGCAAATGTGGTAGTTGTTAATCTGGTAGGCCATGGTATTGACCTGACTTCCCCTGGCAAGATCACAATGAAAAGCTATGTAGATCAGTTGACTGCCGTCATCAATCAACAACCTGGCAAGGTTCGATTAGTGGGGCATAGCATGGCTGGTGCCATTATTTCTCAGGTGGCAGAACGAATCCCCGCAAAAATTGATAAGCTTATCTATGTAGCAGCCTACCTCCCTCGCAATGGAGAATCAATTTTCAGCCTCGCCAAACAAGACCAGGGTTCGAAAGTAGGCACTGCGTTAGCGTTCAATGCAGACCAATCCGCTGCTACCATCAAGAAAGAGGTGCTCCCAGATGCTGTTTGCCAGGATTGCCCTGATTTCATGAAAGAAGCATTGGTTAAATACCATAAAGCTGAGCCACTTCAACCCCTGAATGAAAAACTAGTCCTGACCGATGCAGCTTTTGGAAAAGTTCCTAAGTACTATATTTCTACCCTGAATGATCATACGCTCGGAAACGAGATGCAGCAAAAAATGATCAGGGCAAATGGTAAAATAGCCAGGGTGTATGAGATGAATACTTCCCACTTACCTTTTGTAGTGCAGCCTGAAATTTTTATTAGAATAATTAAGGAGATCAATTGATTAGGAAATTAGTCATATGGACTACTGCTGTTATTTTCCCAATATTCTCTTCGGCCCAATTGCAGGAAACAGATACATCTCACTGGCAGGCGAACCTTAACATATCGGGGAGATTGAATACCGGAAATTTTGAAAGATTCCTGGTTGCATCGGAAGTAAATATTGCCCATCTGGATAGGCAAGCTAAATTTGGGATGGCGTTGGGGCAACGATATACCTATGGTACGTTTGGGGATTACCGCTCTGAGAATGACCTGCTGAGCCGTAATTTTATTTATTGGAAACCGAGGTCACGTGTTTATCCATATTTTATGGCCTGGTTCCAGAAACATGAAAGACAACAGCTGTTATTTCGTTATCAGGTAGGACCTGGTGTTACTTATGCCCTTATAAGAAAAAAGGCGCAGGTTTTTAAAGTTAGTCTGACCGCTACATTTGAGCAGAACCGGTATAAAAATGACAGTCTGAGCTATATCAAGGATCAATCTGCTGCCAAATATGAAGCTCTTCGGGCAACATTAAGAATAGCTGGAAATCATCTTATAGCTTCCGGTCTTGCTAATTTTTATTACGAAGGATATTTCCAGCAGGCCGTAGACAACAAAGAAAATTGGCGTGTATTTGCAGAGGGCGGCATCACTATCAAGATGATCAGGGGTTTTGGCACGCGCATATTTGCTACTTATGAATATCAAAAAGTACTTGTTAAAGGGCAGAAGCCGAATGACCTGATCTTTAATTTTGGTTTAAACTATAAATGGTCATCCGAATAAATACAAACCCGCCACCAGGAACAATGCCGAGATCAACACGAGAATGATCATGAGGGGAACGATGAATTTAACCCATGCTTTGAAGCTGACATTCACCAATGCCAGGGTCGGCAATAACAGGCCCGTTGGTGCAACAAGGGCGGTGATGGCCATGCCGCTTAAGTACGCATTGACAATCTCTCTTCCTGGTATGTTGATGATAACGGCCAGGGCACCGATGATGGGCATGGTCAAAACGGCCATACCGGAGCTGGATTGTATGAACAGGGAGAATAGCAGGAAGAATACCAGTAGCATCAATATGAATAAGGCAGGTGGCATGCCGCCCACCAGTTTCACGGCATAATAAAGAACGGAGTCGCTGATCTGGCCATCATTCAAAATAATGGTAACCCCGCGGGCAACACCAACGATCAGCGAAACAGAAAGCAGGCTTTCGCAACCCTTGACGAATTCACTCAAAAAGATTTTTTCACCCATCCCGGTGAGAACACCGATCAGGATGGATGAGGCCAGAAAAAGGGCCGACATTTCCAGGGTCCACCATTTGAAAAAAACTACGCCAATGATCATGGTCAGAAAAGTGGCAACGTAGAGCGCGAGCACTAATTTGGTTTTAGCTTCAAGCACAGGCGATTCGGTTTGTTCCTGTACCGTGATGTCAAAAGACGGCTTGACTATGCCGTCTGTTTTATACACGAGCGAAGCCGTGGGATCTTTCTTCACTTTTCTGGCATATCGAAGAATGTATAAGATCAGTATTCCGGTTACGATCACCCAAAGTACAAGACGTTGCGTGATACCATCCATCCAGTCTACCCCAGCCGCATTGGATGCAATGATGGTCGAAAATGGATTTGAGAAAGCAGGGATACATCCAACACTCAGGCCTCCAAATACCACTGCAAGCGGCACCATCAGATCATAGCCTGCTACCAGGAAGATGGGTACAATGATGGGATAGAAAACCAGGCCTTCTTCAGCCATGCCGTAGCTTGCGGCAAGGAAAGAAGTAATAGAAGTCATGATCACGATCAACCAGGATTCCCTGCCCTTCATCCGATAAGTGATCCAATTGATCCCTTTTTGCATTGCCCCGGTCTGATTGAAGACGAACATGAAACCGCCGATGACCAACACAAATAGTATGATATCTATGCTTTCATATACCCCTTTCAACGGGGCTTGCAGGATGCTCAGGAAGCCCTGCGGGTTACTTGGCTTTTTTTGAAAAGTCCCCGGTACCGATATGGGTCTGCGAATGTCTCCTTCTGCAAATTTGGCGAATGGAATGAGAACGCCCAGGCTGTCCAGCGTTGCCTGGTTATATGGGAGGTTAACCGTGCCGGTATTTGTTTTTAAGATAAACGCATGGCCATCTCCTGCCGACAGTTTATGGTATTCCCCAGCGGGTAACACCCATGTGTTGATGGCAGCAAATACAATCACCCCCATTAGGATGGTTAGCGGACCAGGAAAGGATCTTTTTTTAGCCATGTCTTGTGTTTGAGGAAGGCAGTCGGCAATACCGAGTTAATATACACATTAGTTTTAAGTCATTGCAGGCAGGGGGCAAGGATGCCTTACATTTGCCCGAAATAGCCACGGCGTTGGACTTCAAAATACTTATATCAAATCTCACAAACCCCACGCTTCTTTTCTTTGTTTTAGGCATCCTCGCTACCATTGTCAAGAGTGATCTTGAGATCCCTAAAGGCTCTGTGAAATTCATTTCGCTTTACCTGCTTTTTGCCATCGGTTTCAAAGGAGGTCAGGAGCTCGCTCATCATGAATTTACTGCCGAGATCATCTATTCGATCTTATTCGGTTTGGCGCTCGCGTCATTAATCCCTTTATATACTTTTTTCATTCTGAAGACAAAGGTCAGCATCAGTGATGCCGCTGCTGTTGCTGCTGCTTACGGGTCTGTAAGCGCAGTTACTTTTGTGTCGGCCGTAAGTTTCCTGGAGTTGCAGAAAATTGA
>JANMHK010000376.1:0-7606 GCA_031375135.1 Sphingobacteriales bacterium
CGAAACAGATATCGTTGTGGATGTTGATCTGGACGGGAGTGGCACATCTTCAATTGACACGGGCCTTGGTTTCTTCAACCATATGCTGGACCAATTGGCAAGGCATGGCCAGATGAATCTGACCGTTAGCGCAAAAGGAGATTTACATATTGACGAGCATCATACCATTGAGGATACAGGAATTGCATTGGGAGAGGCTTTCGCCATGTTGCTTACAGACAAGCGGGGTATGGAACGATACGGTTTTGCGTTGCCAATGGATGAAGCCGAAGCCAAGGTGCTGATCGATTTTGGTGGCCGCAACTGGATCGTTTGGGATGCGGACTTTAAGCGCGAAAAGATTGGGGAGATGCCTACAGAAATGTTCTTCCATTTCTTTAAGTCGTTCAGCGACGCTGCAAAATGTAACCTGAACATAGAATGCAGGGGCGAGAATGAGCATCACAAAATAGAAGCCATCTTCAAGGCTTTTGCAAAAGCCATCAAAATGGCTGTGAAGCGAGACCCACTTTCACTGTACCTTCCGAGTACGAAAGGAACGCTGTAGGGATAACTGTTATTTCACCCGCGTCCACTTATCCGTTCTGCCGATCATGGATATGCCAATGTAGCCCCGGACATCCAGATGATCTGCATCTTTTAAGGTCATCACACATTTGTATTCCTTACCATTTTTCGGGTCATAGATCCTTCCGTTTTCGTAGACGTTTTTGTCTTTCTGTTCAAATCCCCAGAGGTTCACAAGGCCTAACAGTGGACGCTGGTGATTCGCCTCGTTGGGATGATTAATATCCGTTCGGGGTTTGCCGGTTTTTTCATCATTGGGGACCTTGAGCCAAACGATCTTCCCCTGGTATTTTCCGCTGTTTTTGTAGATTTCAACATGGGCGTTCCCTTCGGAAGGCATCCATACACCAAGTATGGCATCCGGGGATTGAGCGAACACTGAACTGGCACCGAAAAGCAGGATCAGGGCGACAAAATATTTCATTTGCCAATATTAGATTATTCGGAAACGCCCCGCCCAATTTGGGTTTTTCTTGTTATTCTTATAGGTTTTAAGATTTTTTGGATGGTATTTCATTTTGCCACATATTTGCAATCATGATCAACTTACAGAATAAGCATTGGTGGTGGCATACGCACTCTTAGGGGTTTGTACTGTCGCGACTATGTGTAAACATAATTAGGCCCCGATAGTATCGGGGCCTTTTAGTTTTTTATGCCAGAATAAAAGCAATGAAGAAAACAGAGATTAGAACGGGATTTAAGAAGATACTAGCCGATGTTTATACGCCGGTTGGGATCTACCTGCGACTGCGGGACCGCTTTCGTGATACCATCCTACTGGAAAGCGCAGATTTTCATGCACATGACAATAGCTTTTCATTTATCGGGATAAATGCGATTGCGGGAATTGAGATCAGGAACAAGGGCCTCGTGGAATATAAAATGCCCGGGCAGCCACCTGAAAAGGTTAGCCTGACAGGGTTGAAAGAAGTGCCGCAGTTGCTACAGGATTTCCTCAAACGTTTTGACATCAATCCGGTGAAAGAGAAACCTGTAAAGGCATCCCAGGGACTGTTCGGTTATTTCACTTATGATGCCGTTCAGTTCTTCGAATCTGTCCCCTTTCGGGAAAGGGAGGCAGGGTATGCTATTCCACTGATGCGGTATCGTTTATACCAGTATGTTATTGCCATCGATCATTTCAAAGATGAACTGTACCTGGTGGAAAACGAGATCGCAGGGGTTCCATCAGAACGTGATGTTGTGGAATCGCTTATTCGTAACCGTGATGTGCCTGCATTCCCGTTTCGGCAGCTGGGTGAAGAGACTTCGAATATGGGCGATAGCGATTACACGGACATGGTGAAAAAAGGTATTGAAAGTTGTTATCGGGGTGATGTATTTCAAATTGTCCTCAGTCGTCGTTTTCAGCAGTCCTTCCAGGGCGATGAATTCAATGTGTACCGGGCATTGAGAAGCATCAATCCATCTCCCTATCTGTTCTATTTTGATTATGGGGAATATAAGCTAATGGGCTCGTCACCTGAAAGCCAGTTGATCGTCCAGAATGGTAAGGCCATCATTCACCCTATTGCAGGTACCTACCGTCGCAGCGGCGATGATGAGACAGATTCTAAACTTGCTGCCCAGTTAATGGCAGATACCAAAGAAAATGCGGAGCATGTCATGCTGGTAGACCTTGCCCGGAACGATCTGTCGCGTCATTGCGACCAGGTGACGGTCACCCAGTACAAGAAGATCAACTACTATTCTCATGTCATCCATATGGTAAGCGAAGTCACGGGACATGTATTTGAAGGCACTAATCCTTTTGAATTGCTGGCCACCTCTTTTCCGGCGGGTACATTAAGCGGAGCGCCAAAGTTCAGGGCCATGGAGCTCATCGATAAATTGGAACCCACTGCCCGGAGTTATTATGGAGGTGCCATTGGCATCATGGGGTTTGATGGTAATTGTAATCATGCCATCATGATCAGGACCTTTCTGAGTAAAAACAATACGTTGTTTTACCAGGCCGGAGCAGGCATCGTTGCGGCAAGTAACCCGGAGAGTGAATTACAGGAAGTGAATAACAAGTTGTCCGCGTTGAAGAAGGCCATTTCATTTGCAGAAAATATCCAGTCATGAAGATCCTCGTTTACGATAATTATGATTCTTTCACATATAATCTAGTACACCTTGTGGAGCATATCATGAAGCAGAAAGTGGAAGTGTACAGAAATGATAGGCTCCCGATGGAGCAGGTTGCCCAGTATGACAAGATCATTCTTTCACCGGGACCTGGCATCCCCTCTGAAGCAGGTCAATTGCTGGAACTCATTAAATTCTACGCACCAACGAAATCAATATTGGGCGTTTGCCTTGGCCACCAGGCCATAGGAGAATCTTTCGGCGGCACTTTGGTGAATTTGAGCCAGGTCTACCATGGCATCGCGACTCCCATTCAGGTGAAAAAGAACGCGGGTGGCGTCTTCGAGGGGCTTCCTGAAACCATTGAAGTAGGGAGATACCATAGTTGGGTGGTCAGCACAGAAGAACTTCCAGCTTCACTGGAGGTGACAGCTTATGATGAAAAAGGCCTGATCATGGCCATGCGTCATAAACAATATGATGTAACAGGTGTTCAGTTTCATCCCGAAAGTGTGCTTACCCCATTGGGCGAGGCGATGATGAGGAACTGGTTAAAAAATTGATATGAAAAAACTGCTTCAATATTTGTTCGAGTATAAGTCGTTAGACAGGGAGAGGGCCAGAGAAGTGTTGTTGAACATTGGGAACGGAGTATACAATGAACACGAGATCACTGCTTTCATGACGGTGTACCTGATGCGCAGCATTACCATCGCTGAATTGCAGGGATTCAGGGATGCCTTACTTGAACTATGCGTAACTGTTGACCTCAACGGACTCAAGGTGATCGACATTGTTGGAACGGGGGGAGACGGAAAGAATACGTTTAATATTTCGACACTATCCTGCTTTATTGTGGCAGGTACCGGACGAAAGGTGGCCAAGCACGGAAATTATGGTGCAACATCCATCAGCGGCGCATCTAATGTGATGGAACAGCTTGGATATAAATTGTCCAATAACACTGATAAACTGAAACATGAACTGGATGCGGCAAATTTTTGTTTTATGCACGCACCCCTGTTCCATCCCGCGCTAAAAATTGTTGGCCCGGTACGAAAGAACCTCGGCGTCAGAACATTTTTTAATATGCTTGGCCCTTTGGTCAATCCTGCAGATCCTGCCTTTCAACTGATCGGCGTCTTTAATCTTGAAATGGCCAGGATCTATAACTACATGTTACAGGAGGCGGGGCAGAAATTCACGATCATCCATTCCCTGGATGGCTATGATGAGATCTCGTTGACTGGCGATACCAAAGTGGTAACGAACCTTGGTGAGCGGATCATGACGGCAGAAGAACTTGGAAAAAGAACGGTACTTCCATCCGATATCTATGGCGGAAACAGTCCGGAAGAGGCCGCAGCCATTTTTGTAAAAGTGTTGAAAGGCGATGGGTCGTGGGCACAGAATGCCGTAGTGCTGGCCAATGCAGCCATGGGGCTGTATAATACAGGCGAGTACAGGGATTATAACCAGGCATTCCAGGATGCGGTAGATAGCCTTGAATCGGGGAAGGCATATGGTACATTTAAGAATCTAATATCCATGCAGTCATGAATATACTTGAGCAGATCATTGCCAGTAAGAGAATTGAGGTAGGCAGGAAGAAGGCCGAAAGGCCCGCACATTTGCTTGAACAGAGTTCTTTTTTTAACAGGGAAACCCTATCGTTAAAAAAGAATATCCTTGATCCTTCCAAAACCGGCATTATTACTGAATTTAAAAGAAGATCGCCTTCCAAGGGAGTGATCAATGCCGATGCAGATGTGTCGGAGGTAACGGCAAAGTATACCCGATTCGGCGCGAGTGGATTGTCAGTGTTGACCGATACGGATTATTTCGGGGGATCAGAAGCGGACCTTCAACAAGCGCGCCTGAACGATATTCCCATTTTAAGGAAGGATTTTATTGTAGACGAATACCAGGTACTCGAGGCAAGGGCAATGGGAGCGGATGTGATCTTACTGATCGCAGCATGCCTGCGTCCTTCAGAAGTTCTACAACTGGCCTCGTTCGCCAGAAACCTGCAGTTGGAAGTGCTGTTGGAATTACATGCAGAAGAAGAGCTTGATCATATCAATGATTATACGGAACTGGTTGGGATCAATAACCGAAACCTAAAGACATTTGATGTGGACATGGACAAAAGCATCAGCATGGCGGAGAAGATCGGGAAAGCAGCGGTGCGGATCGCGGAAAGTGGTATACACCATCCGGAAGACGTAGAGAAGTTTAGAAAATATGGATTCGAAGGATTCCTGATTGGTGAAAGGTTCATGAAAGAACGAGACCCGGGAATGGCGTTCAAAATATTTGCTGATCAAATAAAGACAGTTCATGAGGGTTAAAGTTTGTGGTATGACCAGGCTTGACCAGATCAGGCAGCTTGAAGAATGGGGTGTGGAGTTTGCGGGATTGATCTTTTATCCGAAATCACCCCGGTATATCAAGAAATTCCACCTCAGTGCAATAGACCTTAAACGCGAGAAGATGAACATTAACCGGGTGGGTGTGTTTGTTAATGAATCGCTTGATGAAATTCTTAGAACGGTAGATGCGTGGCGGCTGCATATGGTGCAATTGCACGGGGATGAGACACCTAAATTCTGTGAGCAGGTCAGCAATCACGTGAATACCATTAAGGCTTTCAGGGTTGGTGAGGGGGATAACATTGAATGGAAGGTATATCCGTATCATGAGTTTACCGATATGTACATGTTCGATAATGGCTGGACCGGTAATGCCAGCCCGGAAAAAGCCGCTGTATATGGCGGCTCGGGGGCGCATTTCAACTGGCACCTGTTGGACGAAGTACAGGTCCGAAAGCCTTATTTTCTAAGTGGCGGTATTAACCCCGAAGATGCATCAGGGTTGAGAGCATTTGCAGGCGATCATAAGGACCTGTTTGCGGTGGATGTGAACAGCAGGTTTGAGGTGGCACCGGGTGTAAAAGACATGGATAAGTTGAAATTATTTCTGGACGAACTGAATGCATAAATGATGGAAAAAGAGCTTAATTATCAGCCAGATATTAATGGCTATTATGGAAAATTCGGGGGTGCCTATATCCCTGAAATGCTTCATAGGAATGTGGAAGAATTAAGGTCTTCCTACCTGGACATTACAGAGTCGGCCGATTTTCAGGAAGAGTTCCGCGCCCTGTTGAAAGATTATGTGGGCCGGCCAACGCCTTTATATTATGCCGAAAATATCAGTCGTAAACTGAATACCAATGTCTATCTTAAGCGAGAAGACCTCTGTCATACCGGCGCGCATAAGATCAATAATACCATTGGGCAGATCCTGCTCGCGATCAGGCTGGGAAAGAAAAGGATCATTGCAGAAACAGGCGCAGGTCAGCATGGCGTGGCCACCGCAACCGTTTGTGCGCTGAAGGGATTGCCCTGCATCGTCTACATGGGCGAAAAAGATATTGAAAGACAAGCCCCTAACGTGGCAAGAATGAAGATGCTGGGAGCTGAAGTTAGACCTGCATTGAGTGGCAGTAAAACATTAAAAGATGCCACCAACGAGGCGATCAGGGATTGGATCAATCATCCAGACGATACTCATTATATCATTGGCAGCGTAGTAGGGCCGCATCCGTACCCGGATATGGTAGCGCGTTTTCAATCTGTGATCAGCGAAGAAATGCGCTGGCAGTTAAAGGAAAAAACGGGTCAGGAACTGCCAACCCATGTAGTGGCATGTGTTGGTGGCGGAAGTAATGCTGCAGGTGCTTTTTATCATTTCCTTGATGAAGAAGCCGTGAAGCTTGTGGCTGTTGAAGCAGCTGGCCATGGTGTTTTCTCAGGACTGTCGGCAGCGACTACAGCCTTAGGAAAACCCGGTATCCTGCATGGCAGTAAAAGCCTGGTGATGCAAACGGAAGACGGACAAGTTGTAGAGCCTCATAGTATTTCAGCCGGACTGGATTATCCCGGCATTGGCCCACTTCATGCCCATCTTTTTAAATCGGGCCGGGGAATTTTTATGAGCGCTACGGATCAGCAAGCCCTGGATGCAGCCGTTGAACTTGCCCAAATTGAAGGTATCATTCCTGCACTTGAAACTGCCCATGCCCTGGCTATTCTCGAAGATCTGAACGCAGGAAAAGAAGATCAGGTGATCGTATGCCTGAGTGGCCGTGGTGACAAGGATCTGGCAACTTATATGAAAGAACTTAATCTCTGAACATGTCTCGTATTAGCAAGGTTTTTGAACAAAAGCAAGGCAGTGTGTTGAACGTGTATTGCACAGCGGGCTTTCCGGAGCTGGATAGTACCATGGATGTTATGGAGGCGCTGCAAGAGAACGGGGCAGACCTGATCGAACTGGGAATGCCTTACAGCGACCCACTTGCGGATGGCGAAGTGATCCAGAAAAGCAGCGCCAGGGCATTAGATAACGGGATGAACATGAAGCAGTTGTTTGCACAATTGCAGAACATGAAGTCCAGAATACACGTTCCCGTTATATTGATGGGTTATATGAATCCCGTCATGCAGTATGGATTCGAGAAATTTTGTGCAGACGCAGCTGAGGCCGGCGTTTCAGGGTTAATATTACCAGATCTTCCCGAGTATGAGTTCGAAACAGAATATGGACCCATCATAAAAAAATATGGCCTCGATTTTATTTTTCTGGTGACACCGGAAACCACACCGGAAAGGGTTAAAAAACTGGATGCCCTCAGTACCGGTTTTCTATATGCTGTTTCATCCTCATCCACCACCGGTTCTTCAAAGAACATGACTGATGTTAGCGGGTTTCTCCAGAGACTTGCGGAATACAAAGTGAAAAACCCAGTGCTAGTAGGTTTTGGGATCAAAGACAGTGAAAGCTTCAGGTCGGCCTCAAAATATTCACAAGGTGCTATCATCGGAACGGCATATATCAAGGCCATTGACGGCGCAGACAGCATTAAGGAAGCAACTAAAAT
>JANMHK010000383.1:0-3991 GCA_031375135.1 Sphingobacteriales bacterium
GCAATTTGCATTTACTTCTTTTCACGGATCTAGGAACCATTCAGGTATATATTCCATCATTGATGCTCGTTATACCCAGGATGGGCCTGCACATTCCCGTAATACGCCGTTGGGTTTAGAGATTGAAGACGAGTTTGCTGAAGACGAAGATGTTCAGCACCTCCAGGATCAATCTTATGGAAATCTTCCCAAGAGACTGGCGGTTGAAGAAATTCACTATACTTCTTTTCTTAAAAGTCGCTACTTACGTTTAGCCCATTCTGTTAGTCATCAAACAACAGTTCCTTTCTTCATTCTTTACAACTCCTGGAAAAGCGACCTTTCCTAGTTTAATTTCTATCAAGTTTCCGCTTGAAGATCCTCCCGTAGATGTTATTCGGTAATCGTATTTACCGGTATAACCTGTTTAGTCAATTAAGTTTCACCAAAAATATCAGCATTCATGAAAGGAGTTAGAATAGCAGCCCTAGCGGGCAGTATCATGTTTTTGCTTTCCTGTGGCCATAAAGAGGAAGAAAAAGAAATTGAATCAACTTTTATAGTGACCAGCCCTATCCAGCAGGACACTACTATTTATCGCGAATATGTTGCGCAGATCCATTCTGCGAGCCATATTGAATTAAGGTCACAGGAGAAAGGATACCTTCAAAACATCTATGTAGATGAAGGCCAGCATGTAAAGAAAGGGCAGCTTATGTTTAAACTGATGCCTGTTATTTATCAGGCAGAGGTAGAAAAGGCCCGGGCTGAAATGAATTTCGCCGAGATAGAATTCCAAAACACAAAAGGTCTGGCCGATAACAACGTTGTTTCGAAAAATGAACTGGCCCTCGCAAAAGCTAAGCTGGATAAGGCCAAAGCCGAGCTTTCACTAGCCCAGGCTCATTTAGGATTCACAGAGATAAGGGCCCCTTTTGATGGCATCATGGATAAGTTTCAAACCCGGCTTGGTAGTTTGGTCGATGAGGGGGAACTTCTTACCAGTTTGTCTGACAATAGTAAGATGTGGGTTTATTTTAATGTAACTGAAGCGGAGTACCTGGACTATATCCAGAAAGTCAAAAGTAAAACCCAACAGAAGGTATTGCTGGAGATGGCGAATAACCAAATATTCGATATGCCGGGCTATGTAGAAACCATAGAGGCGGACTTTAACAACGAAACGGGTAACATTGCTTTTAGGGCTACGTTTCCAAATCCAAAGGGTATTCTTCGTCACGGAGAAACCGGAAACATCAGAATGCCGATCTATCTAAAGAATGCAATTATCATTCCGCAGAAATCCACATTTGACGTGCTTGATAAAAAGTATGTGTACCTGGTAGATGACAAAGGTGTTCTTAAATCCACGCAGATCACGATCGCGCAGGAAATACCTCAACTGTACATAGTGGCTTCGGGCATAACTCCAAAAGACAAGATCCTTGCCGAGGGATTGGGGAAAGTGAAAAACGACGAGAAGATAAAGTACACATTTGTGCCCCTGGAAAAGCAGCTTGCGGCGATCAATAATATCCATGCCGAGTAAAGGCAGGCAAAAACTGAACAACCATGTTTAATAAGTTTATAAAACGACCTGTTCTGGCTATTGCTTTGTCCTTAGCCATTGTTTTTACGGGTCTCCTGGCGATATCAAAATCGCCTGTTGCCCAGTTCCCTGAAATTGCCCCGCCAAGGGTGACTATATTTATTGAATTCCCTGGTTCTAATGCTGACGTGCTGGTCAAATCAACCTTAACTATTTTGGAAAGGGCCATTAATGGTGTGCAGGGGATGCAGTATATGCTTTCTGATGCCACCAGTGCGAGTGAGGCGAGCATAGATATCGTTTTTGAACCTGGTACTGACCCAACCCTGGCAGCCGTAAGGGTAAAATCCAGGGTCGACCAGGTCATGACGAATCTGCCGCCCCTGGTTCAGCGAGAGGGCGTTATCATTTCGCCCTTGCAACCCAGTATGCTGATGTACCTGAACTTGTACAGTGAGGACAGTAAGGTGGATGAAAAGTTTCTGTTCAACTACGCCAACACCTTCATCCTGCCTGAACTCCAGCGTATCAAGGGCATGGGGCTTGCACAAGCCATTGGTAGCCGTTCCTTTGCGATTCGTGTCTGGCTAAACCCTGAACGGATGAGGGCTTATAACATTTCAGCAACAGATGTATTGAAAGCCATAGACGAGCAAAGCGTATTGGCACGTCCTGGTCGGGTCGGTCTCAGCTCCGGCAAAAAAGCCCAGGCCCAGGAATATGTGTTCACCTATAAGGGTTGGTATAATACTCCTGAGCAGTACGAGCAAATAGTAGTAAGGGCAAACAAAGACGGTGAAATACTGAAGCTTAAAGATGTTGCTCAGGTTGAAGTTGGAAGTGAGTTTGTTGACATTTATTCCAATAAAGACGGCCACCCATCAGCGTCACTTGTATTGAAACAGAATCCGGGCAGTAATGCAAAGACCGTAATCGAAGAGGTAAAAGCTAAACTCCAGGAATTGAAAAAGGATTTCCCCCCGGGCATCAATTACGAGATCAACTACGACGTATCTAAATTCGTGGACGCCTCGATTGAGAAGGTTTTGCATACGCTGTTAGAAGCCTTTATCCTGGTTGCGTTTGTGGTATTTATATTTCTGGGCGACTGGAGATCAACATTGATCCCGATTCTCGCCGTTCCGGTCTCACTTATCGGTGCTTTTGTATTCATGAACTTCTTTGGCATCAGCATTAACCTAATCACCTTGTTTGCGCTTGTACTGGCTATTGGTATTGTGGTAGATAATGCGATTGTAGTAGTGGAAGCCGTGCACGTAAAGATGGAAGAAGAAAATCTTTCACCATATGCTGCCGTTCAGAAAGTGGTTCAGGAGATCAGCGGCGCAATTATAGCAATCACCCTGGTTATGGCCTCAGTGTTCATACCGGTTGCATTTATGACAGGCCCTGTTGGGGTTTTGTATCGCCAGTTTTCTCTTACCATGGCCAGTGCTATCGTTATTTCAGGATTTGTTGCCTTAACATTAACACCGGTGTTATGCGCCATCCTCTTAAAAAATACACATGGAAAGCCAAAAAGAAAGACTCCAGTTACCATGTTCCTCGACTGGTTCAATAGAAAATTCAACGTCGCTACAGATAAGTATGAGCAATTACTGAACGCGATCGTGAATAGAAAAACAGTCACGTTCGGAATCCTGATCGTCTTTTGCTTTGGCATCATGGGTGTTAACCGGGTGCTTCCTTCAGGATTTATTCCCAGTGAAGATCAGGGCCAGATCTACGCGATCATTCAAACTCCTCCAGGCACCACACTGGAACGAACCAATGAAATATCCAAGCAACTCCAAATGCTTGCAAAAGAAGTAGAAGGTGTTTCTTCCGTGACAGCACTGGCAGGATATGAAATTCTTACAGAGGGTCGTGGATCTAACGCAGGTACCTGTTTGATCAATTTGAAAGACTGGTCAGAAAGAAAACAATCAGCAAAAAAAGTAATCGAAGAGCTTGAAAAAAAGTCCAAAGATCTTCCTGCAAATATTGAGTATTTCGAGCCTCCCGCGGTTCCCGGTTATGGTACTTCAGATGGATTTTCATTGCGGATGCTGGACAAAGGAAGCGATGTTGACTACCAGGAGTTTGACAGGGTGAATACGGAATTTGTTGAGCAGTTAAGTAAGCGTAAAGAGCTGAGGGGCCTATTCAGCTTCTACTCGGCCAAATATCCGCAGTATGAGATCTTTATTGATAATAACCTGGCCATGCAAAAAGGAGTGTCCATTGGTGAAGCCATGGAAAACCTGAATATCATGGTGGGCAGTACTTATGAACAGGGGTTCATTCGTTTCAATAACTACTATAAAGTATATACCCAGGCAGGCCCCGAATTCAGAAAGCAGCCAACGGATATCCTCAACATGTATATCAAAAATGAGCATGGGGATATGGTTCCATATTCTGCCTTCATGAGTATCAAAAAGACTCAAGGGCCAAACGAGA
>JANMHK010000401.1:0-2677 GCA_031375135.1 Sphingobacteriales bacterium
AATACTGCTTCGGTGTTTTTTATTTCAGGAAATTTCTTTGTTCCATACATGGGGTTCTTTCTATTCACTTCCGCGAAATTGTAAGTATCCGGTTTCAAACTCATGCCGGTAGTGACCAGTTCCAATTTCAAAAAGTTCTCCTTGCTGTTTCCTTCTTCCTTACTGGCCATAAAAACATAACTAGTTTCTCCTGTTTTCATGATCTGTGCAAAAGGAAGGGCCACAGTTAAGATTTTACTCGTTATGTTGACTGTTGCACCGCCTGCATTTCCCGGTGACGATTTGGTAGCTCCGGGCGCAGCTTTAGTACCGGTGGCCGGTTTACTATTGTCCGCAGATGCGCCGGAAGGCTTAGTATATACATCCGCCTCGGGTTTAAAAATAAATTCAACCCTGCGATTCTGTGCCTTGCCTTCTGCATTCTTATTATCAGCTATGGGTTGTACTTCTCCACGCCCTTCAGTGGTGAGCTTTGAGCCATCGATATCATACTCCTTCACAAGAACAGCTTTAACCGCTTCTGCCCTTTCCTGGGAAAGTTTCTGGTTAGAAGCTTCTTCACCATCACTATCTGTATGCCCAACAATTTTTACGGGTGAACTGACTTCTTTTAAAACCTTGCTTAGATCCAGCAAGGATCCCATGCTTTCAGGTCTGAGATTAGAGGTGCCGGTGAAGAAAAGAAGATTACTCACCACTTTGCCCTGTTCAAATTTTGCGCGTGTATCCGGTATATCCTTAGCGACCCTTATATTGCCCACATAGAATTCGCTGCCACCCAAACTGCCAAATGAGAATCCAAACTGGTTTGGCAGATATTCTTCATTGACCGCCGCAAGATCATACAATTTCTTTTCGTTCCACCACATACGGAAACGTTTGGCCTGCACACAAATGCTTACATGTACGGGTACAGTGTTGGTGTAAGCAATTTCTCCACTCATATTGTCTGAAAGGGTCCTTCCTTCTTTTGATACCAGGCTTAACCTGCTTTTATTACCCGCAACTATAATGGATTGAAATGAAAGAACCGGCTTGTAATCCATCAGCATGGTTTCATCGGTAACCATTTTTCCCATTGAATTAATTAAATCGATGTTTAATCGTGGATCATAGTCGCCTTTAACCATCAACAGGTCAAACTCTATGGTAAAATTATTTCCCCAGCTTTGCTTTTTATTGCGAACAATATGTTTGGAACTTGTAGCCGCCATTTTAACCCAATTGCCTTCAAGCCCTTCAATAGTGACCACTTCCGCAGAATTGCTGGTGATCCAGCCGAGCGGGGTTTCTCCAATATTATCCTTTTCAAAATTGTCGTAGTATAGAATATTACTGCCGGGCACAAAATCAAATTTACTATAGACCTTCAAATCTTTAGGTGATTTGGCGTTGGCTGCATTAGCGCCATCACCATTGGGGTCTTCTTTCTTAACATCACCCGCTCCGGCCTTGCCTCCACCGTTCAACAATTTATCTTCTGCAGAATTCACAGCCTGGTTGGCCTTCTCTTTCATTTTTTTCAGGAGCTGTCCATGTGTATGGGTGATACAACCCAGCAGGACGACGAACATGATGAACGCTTTCATTTTGTACAATTTGATCAAATATGGGATTTAATTTCCAATTGGTAATCCTTGAAAAGCAGGATATTTCGCACTTATTCATCTTTCTCCCAGCGGTATAGGATCACTGGGAAATCCCTTAAAAAGGGGATATCATTAACGCGGCTGAGTGGTTTTATTTGTAATGTGGGGATTTGATGATAAATTATCTTATGAAGCATTTGCTTATCTACATCTTCTTATTTGTAAGTTTTCCTGCAACAGCGCAGGTCATTATGAATAAAGACAGTCTGCTGAAATTGCTGCCTTCCATCAAGGAGGATTCGGCCGGTGTTGAGTTTTACATCAACCTGGGGCAGCAATATGAAAGCAGCGAGACCGAGCTGGCCAAGCACTATTACCGCATGGCAGGTATAATCAGTGAGAAGATCGATTATCTGCCGGGCGTGGTAAGATATATTTTCAACTACACCTTTGTGCTCAACCTGCAGGGCCGTTATGATTCCGGGCTGGTTTTGAATCTAAAGGCGGTGGAGATCGCGCGGCGTCTTAACGATTCTTTATTGATTGGAAAGGCGCTCTTCAATGCGGGTACATCTTACAGGCAGTTGAACCAATATGAGAATGCCATTTCCTTATATGAAGAAGGCAGAGGACTATTTGCCCGTTTTGGTGATAGTCTGTTGATGGCCAGGGCATATGATATATTACAATTGTTATACTATAATCTTGAAAACTATGATCAGGCTATTGCGTATGGTGAGATGGCGGTAAAATGGCTGCGTACAATTGATGATCCGATATGGCTTGGCACTGCATTAAATAATCTGGGGATCAGTTATTCCAAAAAAAGAGAATATACCAGGGCGCAGGAAGTGTGGATGGAAGCATTAGCTATAGGAAAGAAAATAGGCAATTTAGAGATGGAAGCTTCGCAAATGCTCAACCTTGGCGATCTGGCCCTGAATATGGGAAATTACAGTGCCCTGGGAAATTATTATAGAAGGTCCCTTGCGTTATATACAAAATTGGATGGTACAGAAGGTATAGCCACTTCGTTGCGTGGGCTTGCGCTGGATGAATATTATAAGCGGAACTTTGAGGCTGCCAGG
>JANMHK010000419.1:0-4365 GCA_031375135.1 Sphingobacteriales bacterium
GCCGTCTTGATCGTTTCAGTCGTGCTTGCCCTGGCTATAGACCTCCTGGGTATCAACCCCGTCAAAGCCCTGATCTACACAGCAGTATTGTATGGCATAACAGCGCCGGTGTTGATTGGTATCATCATGCACATCAGCAACAACAAGAAGATCATGAAACAGTATACGAACAACAAACTCAGCAATGTCGTTGGTGGTATTACAATGGTAGTCATGACCGTTGCAGCTATTTTATTTTTTTGGCAATGGCTGGCCTAGCTCTATCGTTCCAATTTAAAACCCTGATCGAGACCCGGCCTTGTTGGCGCATTGGCCACTTTCCAGCCAGTTCTATAAATCCAATCAGCCATCTTTTTTAACTTCGGATAATTGATGTTTCTCGGATGATCAAGTGGTGTATGATAATCGGGATGCAATAGCGTAGTATACATCAGAGCCGGAATGCCCAGCCTTGCATAGGGAAGATGGTCACTTCTGAAATACCAGCCTTCAACATGGGTTACCGCATCCCAGGTAGAATCAATAAAAAATTTCGGCCCTTCTGCGTTAGCAGCCAACGCCATGTTGACCAGCTCAGTTGAGTTTCGGTGAGGTTTGATCACGCCAAGAATTGTAGCACTGTCAGGATGATTTCTCCCGATCATGTCGCCGTTCAATACCGTCACGATATTTTTTATAGGAACAGTAGGATGCGCGGCATAATACCTTGAACCCAACAGTCCCCGTTCTTCTGCCCCGTGGATCACGACCAACACAGAACGTTTTGGCGGATACTTTACAAAAGCTCGAGCGGACGCAATCATCGCTGCAGTAACACTCGCATTATCGTCCGCACCATAATAAATGGAATCGCCGTTGACCGGATTTCGAATACCGTGCGCGTCGATATGACTGCTTAGCAAAAGATATTCGGATCGGAGCTTTGCATCTGTACCATTGATCAGCCCGACAACATTGACAGATGGATACTGATAAGTAGACACCACGATATTGGCTTTGATAGAGGCCTCGTTCGCTATGGCCGCAGCGAATGATTTCCGCAACCAGATCACAGGAGATGTGGCAGTTACCGTTGCCAAAGGTCCGCCTTCGATATCGTAATTTCCTCGTTTGTAATTCTCTGCTGCATCTGCCCATGCCTGTTCAGCGACATCATCAGCGATGAAAATGATGGCGGCTGCACCCCTTCTTAATAGTGGCACACCATACTTCGCAAACACATATCGGCTATATCTCCAGGTAGGCAGCGATACGTCCAGCGATATGCCTTTTTTATTGGCCGTCAATGCAACGATCCTTCCCCTATAATCTAAAGTGGTATCTACACTCGCTGCATCGCCAAGATATATGATCGGCCCATCGAGCCGCGCATTCGCCATATATGAGACAGCCGCATCTTTCCACATCTGCAGCGGGATTCCATTGATGCTGATGGTAGACTGGGGCGAAATCTCGTTGCGCCAAAGATTAAAATACTGGAAATAGGTGCCGTTATCACCCGCTGGTTTTATACCGATCGATCTGAATTTTTCTGCCAGCCAAACCGATGCATTCAACTCGTCAACTGTTCCACCGCCCCTACCCCTGAAAATGGGATCGCATATCTCGTAAACATCCTTTTTCAGTTCGGACTCTTTAACAAGGTCAAGGCCGGGAGGTGCCTGGGCAAATGCATGCGACACAAAAAGCAGCAACGGTAGAATGAATTTCATCTCCTAAGTTAATTTCTAATTCATTCTGATCACTACTTATTTGCTGCAATAAACGCGTTGGTCATTTGCTCCAATATCGCCAGTGTGACCGTTCCCTGTGAGAGTACCATGTCATGGAAAGCGCGGATATCAAACTTAGGACCAAGTGAAGTCTCCGCTTTTTTTCGCAGCTCCCGGATTTTCAACTCGCCTATTTTGTAAGATATGGCCTGACCCGGCCATGCGATATAACGAACCACTTCAGTATTTACTTCATGGATAGATAGTGCAGTACGATCTGCCAGGTACTCAACAGCCTGTTCCCGTGTCCAACCCTTGGCATGTATGCCTACGTCGATCACCAGTCGGCATGCGCGCCACATGTCATAGGTCAGTCGCCCGAATCGGCTGTAAGGATCCTGAAAAAATCCCATCTCCGTTCCCAGGTATTCACTATACAATGCCCAGCCTTCGCCGTAAGCACTCAGATAGTAATTTCGCCTGAATGCGGGCACATGCTGAAGTTCCTGCGTTAGCGCGGCCTGTAAATGATGCCCCGGCACAGCTTCATGAAGAGTCAATGATTCCAATGCATACAAAGGCCTACTGCTCAAACTGGTTGTATTCACCCAATACTCTCCCGCATGTGTGCTACTGATTGGAGCACCACTATATCGCCCTGCAGTATATCCCGGCGCCAGAAAAGCGGGCACGGGTTGAACCCCATAGGGCTGCCGGGGCAGCTTCCCGAAATATTTGGGCAACACCCAATCGATTCTTTTTGCGATATACGATGCTTCTTTCAACAAAGCCTCCGGTGTGTTCAAATAAAACTTCGGATCAGTTCGCAACATGGCAATAAATGCTTTTAACCCGCCCGTAAATTTCACTTCTTTCATGACCTCCTGCATCTCGGTTTCTATACGGGCCACTTCTTTCAATCCGATCTGATATACCTCTTCATAAGGCATTTGAGTGGTGGTAAAGAAATCAACGCGCTGTTGGTATAAATTCTGACCGCCCGGCATTTCCGTTGCACCCAGTGTTCTACGAGTCTTGGGAAGATATTCCTCCTCAAAGAATTTCTTTAGTCTCACATACTGGGGCACAATGATGCTCCAAATCATCTGCCTTCCTCGCTGCTGATACTTAACCCAATCTTGCTCGCTGATCGATAAAGGCTTTTTGATAAACGGACGATAAAACATACTCTTTTCAACACTGTCTACAATATGCCCTTCATAAGTGGATCTAAGCCCTTCGATCACGACAGGTGGTTGACTAATACCCAGTTTCAAACCCTCACGTATTAGCGTAAGATGATCATCCACATACATGGGAAATACTTGCAATTTCTTCAGGTACTGCTCAGCCTCTTTACCATTATTGATCACCGTGCCAGATTCACCCACGAACGTGATATGAAACCCATCGTCACTCAACAATGGATTCAGGTAATGCTTAAAATCATAATCCGCCAGTCTGTCTTTATTTTCAAATTCGAGCAAGCTCAGACTAATCAGATCGTTCGTATCCAGGGTCTTTTTATCAATCGACTTCATCTCAATTTCCAAACCCTTTCGAAACGAATAACTCCGTTCATAATCCGATTGCCGAAAACGGCCTAGTGGAAAACTATCCGAGTAAACTGCTTTACTAAACGAATCTATTTTGTTGATCACCTTTTTCAGTCCCGGATCCTTCACCCCAAACTGGGCCATGCCAATCAATGGAATTAAAAACACAAAAAATAATACCTTCTTCATCCAAGGAAGTTAGGACATAAATAGAAATGCCCTCCTGGAAAGGAAGGCATTTTCTGATTTATAAAACCCAACAACTGAGAACTCACTTGGTACTGTATATCTTAACCACCCCGTCTCCTTCATTACTCACAATCACAATGCTTTTACCGGTAGGGCTTTTCTCCGCCTCAATGAAATAAACCCCTTCAGGCGCATCCCCTGTAGGAAGCATTTGAAGGAAAACTGGGCGATTGGGGTTATTGACATCATAGATAAATAAGGCATCGGCCCTCTCCATCCCCAGAAACATCAGGTTTCTGTTACCTACCCGGCCAATGGTAATTCCTTCTGGCTCAACAGATTTATCGTCGCTGCGGTTATCTTCCCCATTCTCCATAGGATAGACGCCCAGCGCCTTTGCAACTACATCTAATTCATTCCTGCTATCAAATACCAGTTCTCCCGTGAGACCATGGAATATGCTGAAAGAGCGTGCGCCAAAAGAATACAACTCATCATAATCACCATCACCATCAGTATCTCCCATCGTATTGGTAATGTTCAACCGGCCCAATTTTGAAATCGGCTTGAAGGCAGTCACTGCATTTGGGAAAGCAACAGGATCCAGTTTAACAGACGAAGATCCCACTCTGACTAACTCATTAAAATTCCCATACTCGCGGGCATCGCCTTCATTGGCAGTGAATACATAGGGTACATTATTATTAGGCATCACTGCAATGGCATCGGGCTGATACATCCCATATACCGGCCATGGATTAAAGAAGATCCCACCATCCTTATCACTTGGATCAATGGCATTCTCCATCGTATTATAACTCTTGAATCCCAATGGCATGATCTCTTCAATGCGCTTTGATTCAATATCGATCCTCGCCAGCGCATTATTCTCCTGGAGGGAAACCCAG
>JANMHK010000481.1:0-3053 GCA_031375135.1 Sphingobacteriales bacterium
ACGCCGGTGAAGAAAATCCTGATGGGAGCGGCCCTCGATAAAGCCGCAATCAAAGACACCATGCGGAATCCGGATGCCTTGGATTTTTTCAAGCCTATTCCCGACTAACCATCGTCCTTTATCAAATTTCTCCTGCGCTGAAGTCGCCCAGAGCCTTGCCGTAGTTCACCGCCATGGCCGTGAGTCTTTCGCCAAGGGGGGCGCTAGAATTTTTCATTTACGCCCAGTGAGAACAGGGCGAAATCATATTTCACGGGGTCTAACTTATCCATTCGTTTCAAGTTTGCCGTCAACTCAAGCGCAGATGACCAATCAGCATTCGGTCTTGAGATCAGGCCAAATCGTTTGGCTACCCTCGATACATGAAGGTCCAGCGGGCAGATGAGTTGAGCAGGACTGATCTTCTTCCAGATGCCAAAATCCACGGCATCTTTTCTGACCATCCACCTTAAATACATATTGATACGTTTGCAGGCCGATTTCTGCAACGGTGACGAGATATGTTTCTCAGTTCTTTTTAGATGCTCAAGTGAAAAAAAATACTGGCAAAAACCGATAAGCCCTTTCTCAATCGTCTCGTCACCCTTGTCCATGCCACGTAAAAAAGCCTGTTCGAGTGAGTTGTGCTTCCGATAGTGATGATGGAAAAAACTGATGAAATAATAGAGGTCGTCCGTATTGAAGGTCCTGTGCCTGAATGCTGATAGCCGCTTTAGCCTGGCAGGGTCTGCATCAAGACAAAACTCATGGGGACTCATGTCCATCATTTCCATCAACTCACGGGACTTATTGATGATGGTGGTGCGGTTGCCCCAGGCAAAAATGGCAGCAAAAAACCCAGCTATTTCGATGTCCTGTTTCTTACTGAACATATGCGGAATACTCACAGGATCAACGTGTATGAATGATTTATGGCTGTATGCCCTCACTTTCTTATCAAGGAAATCCTGTAAGTTTTCTTTGGCACGCATCAGTAAATATCCATTGAATAAAGGGTTTGGCGCATGAAATACTTTGTAAAGTTGGTTTTTTTCGATGAACTTTAGTGAAGTATTCCCATAAATTAATTGGCTAGCTATGAAAAAAATTCTTGTGCTCAGTGGTATGTTCCTGGTATTTTTTGCGTCGTGTAAAAAAGAAGATTCAGGTAGCAAGGCAAAAAATCTCCTTGACAAAGTGGTGACCAAAGAAGGGTCTGACAGTTCCGTAACTACCTATACATATAATAGCGCGAACAAGCTCACTGGTGAAGCCACCGATGATAAAATAAACAAACAAACCACCAGCAGAATCATTGCAAGGGATAATCTGGGGCGCATCACCAAGGTTACTGACAACGAAGCCACTCCCGGTACCGCATCAAGTTCTTCTTTTACTGATTATTTTTATCTCAGTACTACAGATACTAAATTGAAAAACGGCCTGTTTACTTTCCCACAGGGTACGGTGACCATCAGGGATAGCGGTGCTTTCGTTTATACTGGTAACAACGTCACAAAAACTGCCCACTACTGGTCTACTCCAACCTTCCCCGTGACCCAGATCTATTATTACGATTACAAGTACGACACAAAGGGCAATATGATCGAGTTTAAGTCTTACCAGGATAATGTACCGGGTAGCGGAAACTTCGTGCTTCAGGGAACTGCTACTTTTACGTATGACGATAAAGTCAATCCAGCTTATTCGCCAGATGCCGCGCTCATAGAATATGTGGACAATCAATACATCAGTCCAAATAATGTGACCGCCCTCAATTATGTTGCCACTACCCCCGCCAACAGCTTTAGTCTTAATGTCACCTACGAATACCGCGCTGATGGCAGGCCTACCAAGAGTACCACCACCGTTTTTGGATTCACAAGTGTCAGTACATACACTTACAAGTAATTTGACTCCTGAATTGGACAGGTATTCTTACATTTAGGAATACCAAACTACTCCCCATTGATACAGGGTTTTGAACTGACCAACAAGGTTGCCATTATTACCGGCGCAAGTAAAGGTATTGGCAGGGCCATCGCTATGCTTCTGGGACGTCAGG
The DNA here is from genome assembly GCA_031375135.1 of Sphingobacteriales bacterium. Taxonomy (GTDB): domain Bacteria; phylum Bacteroidota; class Bacteroidia; order Chitinophagales; family Chitinophagaceae; genus Pollutibacter. The sequence continues at coordinate 2,045 of JANMHK010000481.1, forward strand.
GTGCTACCGTAGTTGTTTCCAGTAGAAAACAGGAAGCCGTGGATGAAACGGCAAACGCCTTTAAACATCACGGGATCCACGCAGAAGGAATCGCTGCCCATATGGGAGATCCGATCCAGGTAAAATCTTTGCTCGACCAGACAGTTGCAAAATTCGGCGGCGTTGACATCATCGTAAATAATGCAGCTACCAATCCAAGTTTCGGCCCCATTATTGACACTGATGCCCAGGTGTTTGATAAGATCATGGAAGTGAATGTAAAAGGCCCTCTCGAACTTTGTAAACTCGCCTATCCAGTCATGAAACAACGGGGTGGGGGCTCGATCATTAATATCAGCAGCATTGAAGGTCTCAGCCCCGGTTTCGGTCTGGGATTGTACAGCATTAGTAAAGCCACCCTGATTGCCATGACTAAAGTGCTGGCCAGGGAATGGGGCGCAGACCATATCCGGGCCAATGTGATCTGCCCGGGCTTAGTGAAAACAAAATTCAGCGAAGCGCTCACTTCAAATGACAAGATCATGAAAATGGTGATGGCACGGCAAGCACTGCCGATGGTTGCAGAACCGGAAGACATTGCAGGGCTTGCCTTATATCTCGCTTCTGATGCTGCGCGTTTTAGTACCGGTGGCGTATTTACCCTAGACGGGGGCATGACAATCTAAAGCATGGTTGAACTATTTGCTACTGACCAATTGAAAAAGCTGATCCCAAAGTATAAGGCCTTTGTGGAGAAAGAACTGTATCCGCTGGAGATAGCCCTTGCCAACATTCCTTTTCATGAGGCGGAACCCGTGCTCCGGAAAAAAAGGGAGCTGGCGATCAAACAGAAGCTGTGGGCTCCCTATCTTCCTAAAAGGGAAGGCGGCGCTGGCCTAACCCTAACTGAATTTGGCCAGATTTCGGAAGTACTTGGAACCACTCCGTTCGGACACTATACTTTCAATTGCCAGGCCCCGGATATAGGCAACATTGAATTATTACACCGCCACGCATCTGCTCCCATCAA
>JANMHK010000489.1:0-13306 GCA_031375135.1 Sphingobacteriales bacterium
ATTTTAGAAGATGCGAAAGGAAATATTTGGTTTGGCTCTGGTGGTGGCGTATATCGTTATGATGGAAAAACCATCACGGACTTTAAAAGTGAAAGATAACAAACAGACTAATAATAACTAAGTGTTGACACAATAGAAGCAAAAGCAAACTTCTTTGCATAAATAGCCCAAACTTGAAGGTACTGCCCATCAAGTGTTTGGTCAGGTTATGGCCTAAAGCAAAAATGAGTAAAAATTTATAAAGTGTTAAACAGGGTTTTTTCGCCCTTCCCAATCCTGACAACTGAAAGGCTAACGCTTAGACAACTTTCACAAAGTGACAAGGAGGAAATATTTGCTCTGCGGTCCGACAATCATATAAACCAGTATCTTGACCGACAGCCAAGTAAATCATTGGAAGATGCAATAAACTTCATTAACAAGGTTAAAGAGAACACTATCAGTGCAGAGTCAGTATATTGGGCAATTACTATTACCGGCAGCAAAAAATTGGTGGGAACAATTTGTTTATTTGACTTTTCGGATGAAGACGATAAATGTGAGATCGGTTATGAACTTTCAGTCAGTTATCAAGGACAAGGGATAATGCAGGAAGCGGCTGGGAAAGTTATCGATTACGGTGTTCAGACAATTGGACTGAAAAGAATTGAAGCAATTACTCATAATGACAATCAAAGCTCCATTAGGCTCCTGGAAAAATTCGATTTTAGAAAGTCAGATGACCATGACCAGGGGAATACAATTGTTTATATATTGAGGGTGACCGCGTAGAACCGCGCCTTATAGAGACTGCCATCGAGAAAATTATTTATCATGAGCCTTGGAAAATATGTTGTTGGTTCCATCTTGTATGTAACTCTATTTACCTGGGGTTCAATATCTGTCCAGGCTCAGGTTCTCGTTCACAAGGAGCCTTTGCATCATCTGGTATTTGAGAATAGCAAAATCAGGATTCTCGATGTTATCATGGCGCCGGGGGATACTTCTATATTTCATATCCACCATACGCCCTCTTTGTTCTTGTTTTTTACCAGTACCCGGACCGGCTCGATGTTAAAGGGACAGCCTGCCACAATAGGGGAGACAACGGCTGGGAAAATGCTTTATGAGAATTTGACTGCCCCCAATACCAGGATCCATCGGGTATGGAATGCCGATAAGGATACCTTCCAGGTGATGGACATTGAACTTCTATCTTTGGACTCGGGGTTTGTGCAGCCTCCTCTTAGCTTGCCCCACCTCCATAAAGAAATTGATACGGCATGGACAAGGGCCTACAGCCTCAGACTTGATAGGGGCCAGCAGTTTAAGATCAAGGAAAAGAACCGGTCATTCGTATTAGTCTCTTTTGAAAAGGCGGCAGTAATTACACAACTAGATGGGAAGCCCAACTCTCAAACAGTTGTCCGCGGTGGCTTTTTCGACATCCAGAGGGGGCGCTCATTTTCGATTCAAAACAGCGGTGATCGAACCTACGAGTTTGCGTTATTGGAATTGCCTGGCAAATAAGCGGTCCGCGTACGGCTACCAGGTTCAAATGAAGGACGACAATTAAGTTTTGAAATAAAGAATTGACATTAAGTATAGAAGTTCTGCATATCCAAACCGTTGTTGGTAATCCCTATTCTTTTAGCGTTACCCGTATAAAAAGAACTAAGTAATATTGCACCATGGGTGCCACATTCATGAAGATGCTTCCTTACGCACTGGGTATTGCGGTAAGCCCGGTGCCCATCATCACGGCGATCCTTACGCTTTTTTCCCAAAGGCCAAGGCTAAACGGTGCGTCATTTTTACTAGGATGGGCAATGGGCATCGCGCTTCCAGCCATAGTGGTGATGATGCTGGCTATCAACAAAGGAATAGAGGACGATGGCCCGCCTTCGCGGGTGGCTTCAATTGTTCGAATAGTCGTTGGAGCTATATTGATAATGATCGCAATAAGGAACTGGATCCAGCGACATAAGCCGGATGATGAATCCTCAAAGCCCTTGTTGATGCGGCTGGTGGATGTGATCACCCCATGGAAGGCCTGGCTGGTGGGTTTTTTGTTTGCCGATGTCACCAATCCTAAGAACATGGCCCTCACCATTACAGGATGCATGGAGATCTCTTCTTCCGGTGGGTCTCTGCCTGAGACTTCACTCTTGCTGACCATTTTTGTATTGATAGCAAGCGTGGGTGTTGCTTCTCCCGTGATTCTCTACCTGCTGGGTGGCGAAGCCTCACGGAACACCATTGGTGCCTGGAGGCAGTGGTTGATGCTGCACAAGAAGACCATCATGGCCTTACTATTTTTCATCTTCGGGCTCAGTATCACACTTAAAGGTGTTACGGGCCTCATTTGATTAAAGCTTTAAATTAATTGTATGAGAGTAGTTCTATATTTTTTATTCTTCACTGGGATTTTATTTATGACTGCATGCTCAGTAAAAAAAGATAAGAAAGTAGCTGGGTTGGAACCGTATTCGCCTGAATCGAAGGAATTGCAAGATACTATAGTTCGAATGGACAGTATTTTTTTTGACGCCTATAACACTTGTAAGCTTGATGTCTTTGAATCTCTTATTTCCGACGATATAGAATTTTATCATGACAGAGGTGGACTGACCACATCTAAGAAAGGATTGGTGGAAGCCATAAAGAACAATATATGTGGTAAGGTAACCAGGGAGTTGTTAAGTGGCAGTATCGAAGTGTACCCGATCCCTAATTATGGCGCTGTAGAGACGGGTGCTCATCGTTTTTATAATAATCAGGAAGGCGGGGACAAGCCGTCTCGTTTTAGTAAGTTTGTTCATACCTGGCATAGGGAAAATGGCCAGTGGAAACTGGCCCGCGTGATCAGTTTGCATTAGTGTGATGTGGCATGAACTTTCCCATTTTCACAAGACCGAGAATTAGTAATGGGGTTGGCCGTTAATCCAATTAAATTAGCTAAAATGGAATAAATAGCCAATAGATGATGGCCATCCTATTGAACTGTCTGAAAACAATAGAATATATACAAAGTCATGAAAGTATTTCTGATAAACATCTTTCTAATATCATTTCAATTTGCAAGCTCCCAAAATCAAAATGGTGAAGAATTAATTCGTCAGGCAAGGCAAAGGTCAAACGAAGCAATTGCAACGCGAAATGTGGAAGGAATTGTAAAATTTTGGCTCGATGATTATGTGGTTATTCGTGGAAGTGGAGTCATTGAATATGGGAAAGAAGCCAACAAAGAAAATTGGAGGATAATTTTTAAGGAGAATCCAAAAACGTATTACGAGAGGACGCCTTCTGAAATTATCATCAGCGATAATAATCCCGATATCGCCTGGGAGACAGGCGTATGGAAAGGATTTAATACGTATAGTAAGGGTGGCCGTTACAGCACGCAGTGGAAGCGAAAGGATGGTGAGTGGAAAATACAGGCGGAGTTGTTTGTGGCCTTAGAGAAATGACCTTATAACGCAAATGCCTTTTTTGAACTTCTTTGAATGATAGAAGCCCAAGCCCCCTCTCCAACCAAGTCATTGATCCCTGTTATTGTTGCGTCTTCCGGCGGTACGCTTATTGAATGGTACGATTTTTACATTTTTGGAAGTCTGGCTACCATCATTTCCACTCAATTCTTTCCTAAAGACAATTCTACCACGGCCTTTCTCGCAACGCTCGCCACTTTTGCGGCAGGCCTGGTAGTTCGTCCATTCGGCGCCTTGTTCTTTGGCAGGTTGGGGGACATGATCGGTCGGAAATATACTTTCATGATTACGATGCTGCTCATGGGCGGCTCAACATTTGCCATTGGCCTGATCCCATCGTACAGCAGTATTGGTTTTCTTGCCCCCATTCTCGTTTTGATCCTAAGGCTTCTGCAAGGCCTTGCTATCGGTGGCGAATACGGTGGCGCAGCGACTTATGTGGCAGAACATTCCCCTGCCCACAGCAGGGGCTTCTGGACTTCATGGATACAGGCTACCGTAGTACTTGCTTTCATGATGTCACTGACCATCATACTGATCACTAAGAACATGATGACGGTTAAAAGCTGGGAAGGCTGGGGCTGGCGAATTCCTTTTTTAGTGTCCGCACTTCTGGTCATCGTATCTGTATACATCCGAAAGAACATGTCCGAATCACCCCTGTTTGCAAAAGCAAAAGCTTCGGGTAAAACATCGGTTAGTCCCCTAAGGGAATCGTTTGGTAAAAAAGAGAATTTGAAGGTGGTCGTTCTAGCCCTGGTAGGTTTGCTGATGGGCATGGGAGTTATTGGGTGGGCAGGAATATTATATGTTCAGACCTTCTTGCTAAAGTTCATGTTTATAGACTATGAGCAGGCCAATTCGATAGTGATCATTGCTCTACTCATGGGATGCCCGCTCTATGTGGTGTTCGGATGGCTATCTGACAAACTAGGCCGAAAGCCCTTAATCATGATAAGCTTATTTCTCGCGATCGTAAGCTTCCGCCCCATCTTTAAGCAATTATACCTGACCACCGCCCTTGAGAACAAAGTTGAGAACAAGTCCGCATTGACAGTTGAAGTAAACCGTCAATTGGTCTCCGGCCTGGATTCGTTGATCACTACTACTACACATCATTTGTTTACCGATGGAACTGCATATCATGAAGTAATAAAGGAGCAAACCAGGGCGGGCAAAATGGACAAAACTGAAATTGAAAAAACTGTTCTCGTAACGGAGTCAGACAAATGGAAATTGATAGGCATCATCTTCCTGCTGCTAATCGTTCTGACCATGTCGTACGGGCCACTGGCCGCTTTCCTGGTGGAGATGTTTCCGTTGAAAATTCGCTATACTTCAATGTCATTGCCATTCCATCTTGGCTATGGGATTTTCGGTGGTATGGCACCAGTGATTGCAACTTACCTGATCACCAAAGCAAAAGATGCTAATAACGCAGAGTATTATCTCGCAGGCCTCAACTATCCGATTGCGATAGGTACAACCAGTTTAGTCATCGGACTTTTGTATCTCAAGGAAAATGCTGCAGATCGAGTAGTATTGAAAACCGCACCGACCTACTTGATAAAAACAAAAAGATACCTGGGTATTGTTTGGATGATTTTAGGTTTGATAACAGCCTTTTATGGAATTGTCGAAGTTGGGCTTCCCAAGCTCAGGACAGGCAACATGGACGATCTGATATTCGGAATCATTGCCATGGTCATCATTACTCCAGTAGCGAGTCTTAGCTTATTCCTTTTTGGCAAGTTCGCCCTGCAGGGAGAGTATGATCAGTAGTTATTAAACGGCATAAAGAATGTTTTCCTTCATTCAAATTCTTAACTTGGTCATCAAAGCGCCACTCTAGTAATCCCTTAACTGACCAAAATGAAAAAATCGGCAATCTTAGCTTTAGCCATCATCGCCTCCTTTTGTTTCGGATTTGCATTTAAGACGGCGACGATCCAGCTATCGGGGAAGGATACTGAAAAGAAAAAGGTTACCGGTATTGGTGGCATATTCTTCAAATGCAAGGACCCCAAGAAAATGAGGGCTTGGTATGAAACCCATCTCGGCCTTCATGTTAACCAATACGGGGCAGTGTTTGAATGGAGACAGGGAGCAGATACCACAAAAAAAGGGTTTACCCAGTGGAGTCCGTTTTCGGAAACAACCAAATATTTTGAACCTTCTACGAGTGATTTCATGATCAATTACCGAGTAGAAAACCTGGATGATTTGGTAGCTCAACTACAAAAGGAAGGGGTGATTATCGCTGACAAAATCGAAACCGTTGAATACGGAAAATTTGTTCATATTATTGACATGGAAGGCGATAAAGTAGAACTATGGGAACCTTACGACAGCCAGTATGAGAAACTCGGTATTCAAATGGGTGCAAAGACCACCAAATAAGATCTGTTGAAAACCAATCGGCAAAAAGAACTCAATAAAACCTTACATGATCATTCGAAAATTTTCAGTCCTATCGGCATTCGTTATTCTTTCTCTATTCATCTGTGGTGAAACACTTGCTCAGGCCAAGCCAAAAAAGCCGAAAGCCGAGCCGCAGTCGTCCCTGGCAGCGTATGAGAAATATATTGACGACAATAAGGAGCGGCAGCTAAAAGAATTTACAGAGTTGATATCGATTCCGAGCATTTCATCGATCCAATCCAACAAAGCCGATGTTGCCCGTGCTGCTGCCTGGATCGTGAACAAAATGAAAGCCATAGGATTGACAACGGCAGAAACTGTTCCAACCGTAGGAAATCCGGTAGTGTTTGGCAGTTGGGAGAATGCACCAGGAAAACCAACAGTACTGATCTACGCGCATTATGACGTGCAGCCCGTCAAAGAGGGCGAATGGAAGACTCGGCCGTTTGTACCTACCGTGGTAGATGGTAAGATCTATGGAAGGGGTGCCAGCGATGATAAAAGCGGTGTAATGATCACGATCTGGGCCATCGAGGCCATGTTGAAAGCAGATGGTAAGTTGCCCGTGAACGTTAAGTTTGTTTTTGACGGGGAAGAAGAAATTGGAAGTATACATTTTAAAGAATTTCTGCTTGCCAACAAAGAACGGCTGAAAGCAGATTTTGCCCTTAATGCTGATGGAGATCAGTTCAATGACAGCACGCCTTCCATGTTGATGAGCCTAAGAGGTGCACAGGCTTTTGAGTTCACCGTAAAAACCGCTGACACCGATGCCCACTCCGGACAGTTCGGCGGGAAAACTCCAAATGCTGCTTTGATGATGTCGCAGATCATTGCATCTTTCTTTACCAAAGAAGGAAATGTAGCCGTGGAAGGATTCTACGATAACGTGGTGCCAATGAATGCGGCAGAAAGAGAAATGATGAAGAAGGTTCCGTATGACAAAGCCGAGGATATGAAGCTACTGGGTACCAAAGCAGAAAGCGGCGATACGAGCTACTCTGCGCTTGAGCGGATCTGGTACCGGCCTACCCTTGAAATAGTAGGTGTCCAAAGTGGATATACCGCTGCGGAAGGACATTCGAACATTATCCCTGGCAATGCAATGGCAAGGATCACGTGCCGACTGGTAAATAACCAGTCGGGCGAAGAGATCTGCAACCTCCTCGTTAAGCACATCAACAAGTACTGCCCTCCGGGCGGAACCCTCTCCTTTAAATACACGCCACGTCAAAGCAGCGGTGTTAAATTTCCTGCTGACACAAAAGCATACAGTTACGTTGCAAAAGCATTGAAGAAGGTATATGGTAAAGAGCCACTGCAAATTGCTACCGGTGGCAGCATCGGGACATTAACTGACATCAAGGATATCCTGGGGATCTATGCCTATTCTCTGGGCTTCGAGCAACCTGACGAAGCATGGCACGCTTCAAACGAATACTTCAGGATCTCGAGCATTCGCAAGGGACAGCTGATTTATTGCTACTATCTGCAACAGCTCGGTGAAGAAGAAGGTAAATTGAAAAATCTTAAATAATCAAAACATGGAATCTATGACAAGGAGTCTATTTCTCGCTTCAAGCCTATTAATTCTAGCATCAATGTTCGGCAGCTGCAACAATACGGGCACTTTAAAAAATACAGCTGAAAATGAATTTAAAGCAGCGGAATCTGACACACCTCAATATTATAATCTCCGGCCCAAACTTGAAAAGGATTACGGTTATTCGCATGCAGTAAAAATTGGTGATGACCTTAAAATATCCGGCGCTGTAAGTATGAACGACTCGGGTGTTATAGTTGCACCTGGAAACATGGAACAACAAATGAAAAATTGTTATGATGACCTGAAGAAAATATTAGACCACTACGGCTACAGCTATGACGACGTGGTTGCGGAGAATATTTACACGACTGATATGAAGGAGTTTATTAAAGTTTCCGGCTTCAGAAATACGATCTATAAAAAGCAATTCCCAACAGGTACATGGCTCGAGGTTAAAGGACTTGCAGTAGGGGGACAGTTAATTGAAATAGACATGGAGGCCCATAAAACAAAATAGGTCCCAACTTAAGTTTCATACGCATAAAATATGGGATCGAAGCTGAGGGAGGAACCATGAGCTGATTTAAAGGAAATTATTCTAATCTGAACTTCAAAATTTCCAAACTCAGCTCTTTGGTATTTGTAGTTTTTTTTCTTGCTGCAAGTACTTAAGACGAGCCGACAGAATAATAAAATGCATATCTTCTTGGCGGGACTTTATCGTTTATAATCCGTGCAAATAATACCAAAACAATGTTGCCAGAAGTTGCAGAGCTAAGAGTCAAAGGGCTGCCATCTCTTTCAGAGAATCCGATGTTAAGGTATGTGACCTTTATCGTTTTGTATTTCTCACAGGGTATCCCGGAGGGAATAACCATTTTTGCCATTCCGGCATGGATGGCTGTCAATGGAAAATCTGCAGCAGAGATTGCCGGATACAGTGCTGTGATCATGATTCCATTTAGCCTTAAGATCTTTCTGGCACCCGTGATGGAGAGATTTACTTATCTCCCGATGGGTCGTAGAAAGCCATGGTTGCTTTTTGGCCAGTTCGGGATCCTTAGTAGTCTAATTGGATTCTCTTTTATACCTGATCCGCTCGACAACATAGCCATTATTACTGCTGTTGCTTTATGTGTTCATATCTCTATCATGTTTCAGGATATTGCAACAGACAGCCTGGTGATCGATATAACTCCACTGGAGGAACAGGGAAAAGCTAATAGTTTAATGTGGGGATCGAAGACAATCGGAACTTCATTCTCAATATTCGTTGGAAGTTGGCTTATTGTTCAATATGGCTTTTCCAGTGCTGTTTTAACCATGTCTGTTTCTGTCTTTTTCATCATGTTTGTTCCGTTATTGTTGAGAGAACGCTCGGGAGAGAAGCTACTGCCAGGCGCAAAGGGAAAAACATCGCCCGAAACTGTTCTTTTATCTATTACCAGCTGGGGGAAACTTTTTAAGTCCTTCATGCAGGTCATTGTCCTGCCTAATACTTTATTACTTGTGGCCGCAGTCTTTACCGCCATGTCTGCTATACACTATATGATTACCTTACTTCCCATTTTTACCATTCAGGAACTGGGATGGAAGAGTGTGTTTTATGCTAAGGTTTTCTCAACATACAACTTGGTTGGGGGCGTAATTGGCATGCTTATAGGCGGGTTTGTTATTAAGAGATATGGGATAATCCATTTGATTCAAGGCAGTCTTTTTCTTACAGCCTTACTTTCAATATCGATGGGTTTGGGTACCCAGTTCTGGAAGAATGCTCATTTTGTTACGGCCTTCGTTGCCCTGTATTGCATACTCAGAACATTGATCTATATCGGCGTTCTTGCCCTGGCCATGCATTTATGCTGGAAACGTGTTTCAGCTATGCAGTTCACTTTTTGTATGACCGTTTTCAATGGCGGATTAGCAAGTGGTGCTGCATTGCTGGGTTATCTTCGTCTGTTTTTCGAATGGCAAACACTGTTTTTGGTATTTGCCATGATGATCGTCCTTTCCATGGTCATCATAAAGTTTATCAGAACGAACAGACACCGGGAGCAAGTTGAACTGTTAGAACAGAACTATTTAGATATATTGAAGAAAGAGGGAAGCCTGTTGGTGAAATCGGAAACAAACTGACCTGCTTTTACTGTGCTTGCTGGAATAAACGGCATCGAATCAAAAACAAACTTTATGAGATTGAAAATAAAATTATTACTCTGCCTTTTCCTCTGCATTTCCAATGTTAAACTTGCGGAGGCACAAACCCCCGTTCAGTACGATATCGTTCTGCTGGGCGGTAGGGTCATTGATCCCGAAACAAAATTGGACGCGATCAGGAATGTTGGGATTTTAAACAATCGAATTGCGCAGATCAGTTCCGAACCATTAAAGGGCAGGGAAATGGTTAATGTGACTGGCTTGGTGGTTAGTCCTGGCTTTATTGATATGCATGTGCACGGCCGATCCAACGTGGAGCAGGAATATCAAATGCACGACGGGGTCACCACGGCATTGGAACTGGAATGGGGAATCGAGAACCTGAAAGAGTGGTACGCGTCCAGGCAATCTAAGGCTTTGATCAATTATGGAGCCAGCGTGTGCTGGCCATTTGAGCGATTCAAGACTTTCAATCAGGTTGAGAGTAAGCTCTCAAATCTGCTTGCTCTTACACTGAAGGGGGAATCAAAGTTAGAGAGCACCCAGAATGAAATACAGTATTCATATACCATAGATCTTGGCTCAGAACAGATGAGCGCCATGATCAATAATATAAGAAAAACACTGGGTGATGGCGGTATTGGCATCGCAGCTCCGATTGGATATTTGCCGAAAACAAGGCCCGAAGAACTTTATCAGGTTTTCAAATTGGCAGGTGAAATAAATGCCCTGGTCTTCACCCATCCCAGGCAGCAAGGGATTCTTGCCGTTCAGGAGGTAATGGCAGATGCCATATTAAATAAAGCGCCCCTTCATATTGTGCATATGAATAGCAACACGCTGGGAAATATTCAGCTCGCCCTGGATATGGTCAGTGCAGCGCAGAAGGATAAGTTCGACATTACCACCGAGTTGTATCCCTATACCGCAGGTTCTACAATCCTGCAAAGTGCGGTGTTTAATGAGGGCTGGCAAGAACGAATGGGTATAAGCTACGGCGACCTTCAGTGGGTAGCTACTGGCGAAAGGCTGACAAAAGATAGTTTTGAAAAGTATCGAAAAGAAGGCGGCGTCGCGATCATCCATATGATGAAGCCAGAATGGATAAGGACTGGTATAGCTGCACCCGGTGTAATGATCGCATCTGACGGCATGCCTTACGCGCTCTTGGCGCATCCCCGCACCGCCGGAACATTTTCCCGCGTACTAGGTAAATACGTGCGGGAAGAGAAGGTCATTAACTTGAATACCGCTTTAGAGAAGATGACACTTTTGCCGGCTAAGAGATTGGAAGGAATTGCACCGATGATGCGCTATAAAGGAAGAATTCAAGTCGGTGCCGATGCAGATATTACCGTTTTTAATCCCGACACGGTCATTGACAAAGCTACATTTGATAAAGGTTTAGCATTTTCAGGAGGCATCGAATATGTGATGGTAAATGGAAGCTTTGTATTGAAGAATGGCAAGACTGTAACAGGCATTTTCCCCGGTCAACCCGTTTACGGAAAGTTTAAGAAGTAGTAGTTTATGAAAACTGCATTAAATTCATAGATGCTTTTAAGACTCCTGGTCAAGAACAAAGACAAAAGAAAACGGATCGTACACATCGTTGCCGGTCTTGTGATCCTAATCCATGCTTACGAGAAATATGAAAGTGGGCACGACTCTTACAAGCTATTCGCCTTAGCCGGTATCGTGTTCTTGACGGTTGCGATTTTGCACCCGGTCATTGAGAAGAAGGCGCCCTGGATCGACGGCGTGTTTTTCATCATCGAGGGAATTTTATCGATCATAGTTGCTTTTGATTTTTTCCATATGGGCAAGAAAGCTCTACCCGTCACTTATCTGCTCCTTTCTATTTTTCAATTTTTTATGGCATTTAGGAAAAGTAGAAAAGGAATCGCTCATCATAAAACAATCACCCCATAATCATGGAAAGAAAAAGAAGAGTTATTCTGGCAGTGGTTCTATTGCTATCTATTGTAAACTTCAGCAGGCTGGCTGGAAACGAGAATATCAGGCCCATTCAGTTTCTATCAATATTTACCATCGGGGCTTTGTCGGCTCTTTTAATCAAAGAGCTCGCGACTTTATTACGCGCGAAACGACAATAAGAACCCACGGGCAGTCATAATTATGAGACATGATTAAAGAATCGATCAAAATCAATCTTCTGAAAAGCCACCAGTCATTTGCCGAATATATTTCCGGCTTGTCGGACTTTGAGTTCAACAAAAGCAAGGACGGCAAATGGACGGCAGGACAGCAACTTGAACACATACACCTCGCTGTTAAACCACTCATACTGGCTTTTACACTTCCTAAGTTTTTGTTGAAACTTCTATTCGGTACCGCGATCAGGGAAAGCAGAACCTACGACGAATTGGTGAAAAAATATCTGATAAAGTTAGAAAGCGGGGGCAGGGCATCCGGACCCTTTATTCCTAAAACGGTAAGCGTTGAAAAAGGACAGAGACTAAAACTGATCTTATTGAAAGAAGTTAAAGATCTGTCTAGTAAACTCGACAGATTTACGGAAGCGGATCTCGATTTATATGTTCTACCACATCCGCTACTTGGGAAACTGACCATTAGGGAAATGATGTACTTTACCATCTATCATGTTAGCCATCACCAAGAATTGATAAAACGATACGTGAAGGATTAACCTTTAATAAGCTAGTAAGCAAAATTCCCGAGCCCCTGGCGGGTTACCTCAGGAACATCGTGCGTGAGATCAATGATGGTTGAGTATTCAATGCCACCCATCCCGCCATTAACAACAATATCCACCTGCTTCCCAAAGATCTCATCTATGCGTTCAGGATCAGTGTATTCCTCCGCCATTTCCCCTGGAAGGGAAGAACTCAGGATCGGATTCCCCAGCGTCTTAATGATCTCCTGAGCGATGATGTTGTCCGGCACACGTAAACCGATGGTATCCTTCTTGCTCTTCAGGATCTTAGGTACTTCCTTGCTCGCAGGCAGGATAAATGTGAATGGCCCGGGTATATGATGCTTCAGCAATCGGAACGTGGGCGTGGAGATCGATTTCGCATAACGGGACAGATCACTCAAGTCGTTGCAGATGAACGACAAATTCGCTTTCGCGGGATCGATATTCTTTATCCTGCAAATTCTTTCAACTGCTTTTGGGTGAAAGATATCACAGCCAAATCCATACACGGTATCTGTGGGATAAATGATGATGCCGCCGTTGGTAAGACAATCAACAACGGTTTTTATGTGTTTTATCTGGGGGTTTTTGGGATGTATTTCTAATAACATGAAATTATTTTTTCTACCGTTTCGCTCGCTTTAGACTGATTATCATTCTATTAAAACTATGCCTTTATTTTGAACAGCACCGGGCGACCTTTTTTTGAAAAAAATACTTTTAAATCTGGTTTTCAGATGCTATTTTTACTGCCTACAGCGGAACAAAACAGGCCTCGCCACTTGTTTCCAGGTTCTTCCGGAACCATCTTATCCAATCCCATTCAATCACCACTTGTCCAATCCTTACTTATTATTTATTAAGTATTTAGTTTTTTATAAACAGTGCTTGAACATCTGAAATACATACAACCCCTACCGAGTTTGTAAAAAGTATTCCGATGGATCAGTCAACTGATCCTGAACCTTTCTTTTTGTGGTTTCAGAGGTAAGCACAGGCCGGCGATTTCCATCGCTGGCATTTTTTTTGTTC
>JANMHK010000490.1:0-2214 GCA_031375135.1 Sphingobacteriales bacterium
ACATATCCGCTTTTTTATTCCGGAACGAAGTTTCGATAAAGCTGTCCTTATCCTCATATTTATAGATCCCGATGGCCTGGTAGTGGTTTTGATCTAATTGAATGTCTTCAAACTGCGCAATGAACAGATCGCCATCCTTGATATTATGATGGCTGGATGAAGCGATCAGGTGTTTTAAGATATCGGCAGATCCGCTGGCAAGATCTCCACCCTCATAGATATTCTTGACCAGATTAAACAGTACATTAAACTCCAGGTCAACGGGGTGAGTGAACTCGAATGTATATGAATGGGCCGCGAAAGGTTTTAACAGAACCTTCTTCAAGAGCTGTTCTTGCTCTTCGTCACCCTGCTTAAATAATGTCTCGCTGATCACCGAGGTGGTTTCATCGCCCGTGGCCCTATGCAAAATGAGCCCGGCAATTTTTGCGTCTTCAAATGCTATCATGATACTTTCATTTTCGGCAGCATGCCCTACAAAAAAGCCACCTCGCGGTGGCTCCTAAGACTTGCTAACCCTAACTATCTTTAATTCACTGCTTGTGCTAAATTTCTGAAATCTACAGGCACCAGTTTACTCACTCCGGCTTCCTGCATGGTAACACCATAAATGATATCAACCGTACTCATGGTCATTTTATTATGGGTAACGATGATGAACTGGGACTCCTTGCTGAACTGCCTGATCATGTTGGTGAACTTATGCACGTTGGCATCATCCAAAGGTGCATCCACCTCATCCAGGATACAGAATGGGGCTGGTTTGATCAGGTAAATCGCAAATAGCAATGCGGTTGCCGTAAGGGTCTTCTCTCCACCCGATAACTGGTTGATCGAGCTCGGTCTTTTCCCCTTGGGCTTGGCAATGATATCGATGCTGGTTTCGGCCAGATTGGTAGGATCTTCCATCACCACATCCGCAGTATCTTCTTCGGTGAACAGGGCCTTAAATACTTTCTGGAAATTCTCCCGCACCTTGTGAAACGTTTCCAGGAATTTCTGGTTCGCTGTTTGCTCAACTTCCTGGATGGTCAGCATCAGGCTTTCCTTGGCCGTAACCAGGTCAGTCTTCTGCTCCATGATGAACTCATACCGTTTCTTCATTTCCTGGAATGCTTCAATGGCTGTTGGATTCACTTCGCCGATATTCTCAAGGCGCTTTTTCATGCGGTCGCAGGCTGCTTGCAAATCTTCCTGGGTCTCATCGGTTTTCCTCGCTTCATCCAGGATATCGTCAATGTTAACCTTGAACTCGACATTCAGCCTTTCCTTGATACCAGCCAGTTGTAACCTGAGTTCATTCACACGATCCTTAATGGCATTGAGCAACTGGTCTACCATCTCTTTATCCTTCACCTTATGCCTGAGCTCGCTTTCTTTTTCGTTCAGGGCATTCCTCAGGTTATAATAAGCCTGATCGGCCTCATTAAGTATTTTCTCTTCATCCTGCTTCTGCTGCAGTAACTGAACAAGATTTTCCTGAATGGAATCCAGAGAACTCACAGTCTCGTTGATGCTACCGGCAGCATCTTCCAATTGCTTGCTGCTGTTTTCGATCTGAGCGCGCAAGTCGTTCAACTGGTTGGTCTTGAATTCAGATTCCTGCTTCAACGCGTTCACCCTACTTTGCTGACGCGTGTATTGGATGTTTGCGTCATTGTATGAAGCATTTGAAAAGTTGTATTCCTGCTCGGCTTGACCATATTCCTGTTCAACGCCCTGAAGCTTACCAGAAAGCTCTTCCAGCTGCATGTTGAATTTTTCAAGCAACTCCCTCACCTCAGAAATACTATCGGTATGATGCTGCCATTGATCCTGCAGATCGGCGATCCTTTTTTCACTATTCTCCTGGCTCAGCTGGATATTCTCCTGCTTGCTGGTCAATCCTGCTACCTGGCTGGTCAGGCTGTTGATCTGATCCTGGGTCTGGCGGATCTGATTTTCTTTCAATTGTTCATTGAAACTGATCACCTCATTATGGCGGGCCTGGATCTTTGCTTTCAAGTTATTCACAACAGTCTCCTGGCGGGCGATATCTTCAATCAGTTTTTCGAGGTTCTTAGCACGACCGATCTTCTTACCCTCAAAAAGACCGACGCTGCCACCGGTCAGAGAGTATTTACCTTTTACGTATTTACCATGCTTTTCAATCACCACATGGCCGTTTGAATTGGCGAGGGCCTCTTCATTATCAGCGATCAGTACATTGCCGAG
>JANMHK010000503.1:0-10827 GCA_031375135.1 Sphingobacteriales bacterium
TCGGCGGAGCCACTCCCGGTCATCGTGGCATAGACCGCGCCATTAGCGTAGAGCAGGTCTTTGATGTCCTTGATGGCGGGATATTTTTCGAACACCGTTACTTCAAAATCGTTGGTTAGCCAGTTCTTCCATTCGTTAACCGGTTCTTTGATCCGGGTTGAAAGGTCCGTAACCTGGCCACGGGGACGAACACCTGAAAAGGCCTCCGCAGTACTGATATGAATACCTGGATGAATGATCACCAGGGTATATGGACTGAGATCAAGATCAACAGGTTCCATGATCTCCCCACGGCCGGATGCGAACACTGGGCGATTATGGATGAAGAAAGGACAATCGCTGCCCAATTGAAGAGCCAGATCGATCAAAGCCTCAGTAGAAAGTCCTAATTGAAAATAATCATTGATCGTTTTCAGTACATAACTGCCATCAGAAGAACCACCGCCGAGGCCTGCGCCCATCGGTATGATTTTATGAAGGTGCACGGTGACCTGAGGCAGCTGGGGGAAATTTTGTTGGAGCAGATCGTAGGCCCTCACGCAAAGATTTGATGCGGGATCACTCCCGATGGGGAGTCCGGTACTCAGGAACTGGAAAGCAGGAGCGGGGATAAATTCCAGTACATCTGTGAACGGTACCGGGTAAAAAATGGTTTCAAGATTGTGGTAGCCGTCAGGTCTTTTGTTGATGATCTGAAGACCGAGGTTGATCTTACAATTGGGGAATACAATCATTTACCACCGCGGCTCTTGATCTCATCACGAATGGCGATGGCCCTGATATAATCTTCCTGTTCAAGTACATCGTTCAACAACACTTCCAGATCTTCCAGGCTCATGGCATTAAGATCATCCTGGGAAGCAGCACCCTCTTCTGTAGTGGTCGTGGTTACTGTTTTCTTTTTCTTGCCCCCGGTATCTTCCATCAGGATACCTGCACTGTCGAGGATGTTTTCATACGTGTAAATAGGACACCCAAACCGCACTGCAAGTGCAAGTGCATCCGATGTACGGGAATCAATTTCAACCGTGTCTTTATCGTTGCTGCAAAGCAATTTGCTGTAGAAGATACCTTCCTGTAAGTCACAGATCACAACCTCGTGGAGGTCAACGCTGAAGGCCATCATAAAGTTTTTCATGAGGTCGTGCGTAAGCGGCCGGCTTGGCTGCATACGCTCAAGGGCGACGGCGATAGCCTGCGCTTCAAAACCACCTATTACGATCGGAAGCCGTCTTAAGCCATTGACTTCGCCCAATACAACAGCATATGAATGGGTTTGGGTGATGCTATGGGATAAGGCCACAATTTCCAGTTCTATCTTCTTCATAACTGGGGACGAAAATAAGAAAAAACGGCCTATTGGCTTATGCGTTCTTTAATTTTTTCACTTCTTCAATGATCTTTGGAACTACTTCAAATGCGTCACCTACAATACCGTAATCTGCGGCTTTGAAGAAAGGAGCTTCAGGATCTTTGTTGATCACCACAATAACCTTACTGCGGTTGACGCCTGCAAGGTGTTGAATGGCACCTGATATGCCGATGGCTATATAAAGGTTGGGTGTAATGGCAAGACCCGTTTGGCCAACATGCTCATGGTGTGGCCTCCAATGGGCATCAGCGACGGCACGGCTACAGGCTGTTGCTGCACCAATCAGCTGTGCCAGTTCTTCAACCATACCCCAGTTCTCTGGGCCCTTCAGACCTCGGCCACCACTCACCACCAACTCTGCTTCTCCCAACGGAACTGTGCCCGTTATCTTACTTGTTGCTGTCACTTTCACCTTACGGGCCGGGATCGTAACGTTGAGCTGGATAACTTCTGCGCTTCCTTCGCCGACATTGATCTTATATGAATTCGGACTTAGTGCTATGACCTTGATATCTGTTTTAATAGCAATGTGAGCGAATGCCTTCCCTGAAAAAACATTCTTCTTGACCACAAACCAGTTACTGAGGTCTGGCAGCGACACGGCACCGGAAACCAGTCCGGCTTTTAGCCTGGCAGCTACGAGGGGCGCTGTCGACTTTCCGGTAATGTTATTGGAAAATACCAGCACCGTTGATTGTGTTTGAACAGTTACTTCTGCCAGGATCTGGCTGTAAACCTGTGCGTCCAGCTGGTCCAGTGAAGCATCGCTCACCTGGTAGATCTTTTTCACGCCATACTTTCCTAAACCTGAAAGTTCATCTTTCACCGAACCCAGGAGTACACCTGCGGCGTCTACGCCCATGGCAGCAGCCAGGGTTGCTCCGTAGCTTAGTGCTTCCAAAGAATTCTTCTTTATTGTTCCGTCGCTATGATCAATGAATACTAATACTGACATAATTCGTTTTTAAAAGGTTAGATCATTTTTGCTTCTTCATGCAGTAGCCTGACCAGTTCGGCAGGATTATCAGCGGATACCAGTTTCACCCCCGCTTTTGCAGGAGGCAGTTCGTAACGAACCACTTCAGTTTTGGCTTCGTAGGCAACAGGTTCAATGACTTTTAAGGGTTTGGACCTTGCTGCCATAATACCCCGCATATTAGGGATCCTGGCTTCCGCCATGCCTTTCTGGCAACTGACGACCAATGGAAGACTGGTTTCAACGGTTTCCTCACCGCCTTCGATCTCCCGGTTCAGTGTGGCCAGGTTCCCGTTGAGCTCTAGTTTTGTAGCCAGGCTGATAAACGCAACATCCAGTAATGCCGCAATCATTCCTGACGTGGATGAGTTATTATAATCGATTGTTTCTTTACCCGTCAGGATGAGGTCGTATTGATTTTGTGAGGCCACTGCCGCGATCTGGGTAGCCACTTCAAAACTTTCCGAAGGATCTGTATTTACCCGAAAAGCTTCATCTCCGCCCAGGGCCAGAGCTTTTCTGATGATGGGCTCTGCATCTGCAGTGCCAACCGTAATCAGGTGAATGATGGTTGCGGGGTCCTTTTCCTTGATCTCAATGGCCCTGACCAGCGCATACCATTCGTCGTACGGATTGATGATCCACTGCACGCCTTCGCTCGCGAATTTCGTGTTGTTATCGGTGAAAGCTATTTTTGCCGTTGTATCCGGCGTTTTACTGATGCAGACCAGTATTTTCATATCAAGCTTTTTTGAGATTGAGTAAGGTTGTTTATGCAACTAATGCACAAATATAATAAGACATCTCTCAAAAACAGGTTTAGAATAATTAATAATTTTTATGGATCGAACGGAAAAGTTACTTGATATGCTGGGCCAACACCCCGGGGATCCTTTTCTTCAACATGCATTGGCCCTAGAATACATCAAGCAGGGGGCTGAAGAAAAAGCGGAAGTGCTTTTTCGGTCTATACTGGCTGCAGATCCGGAATACGTTGGGAGTTATTACCACCTGGCTTCATTGCTGATCAGGACCGGGCAAAAAGAAGAAGCGGTAAAGGTTTGTGAAGCAGGACTTGCCGCCTGCAAAAAAAACGGCGATGATCATGCATGGCGGGAATTGAATAATATTTATGAAGACCTCGTATACTAATGAATAAGGATCTACAGACTGAGTTTGAGCAATTCATCCGGACAGAAAGATTGTTCACACGCCAACAACGGTTACTCGTAGCCGTAAGTGGCGGCGTGGACTCTGTAGTATTGGCGCATTTATGCAGGGCTTTGGAATTTGACATTGAACTGGCCCACTGTAATTTTCAGCTGAGAGGAGCGGAGAGCATGCGCGACGAGGAATTCAGCGTCCAGTTTGCAGGCATGCTCGGCGTACCCATTGCGGTGAAACGATTTGACACTGAAGCATATGCGGCAGCACAAAAGTTGTCCATACAGGAAGCAGCTCGTGAACTGAGATATCATTGGTTTGAAGAACTGATGAATGAAAAGGGGTTCTTCAAACTGTTAACTGGCCACCATGCTGATGACAACGTAGAGACGATGCTGATGAATCTCTTTAAAGGTACTGGTATTGCTGGTTTGAGAGGAATGTTACCACTTAATGCTAGACTGGCAAGGCCCCTGTTATTTGCGGAAAAAAATCAGATCGACGCCTATGCGCGGCAACATGGCCTGGGCTATGTGGAAGACAGTTCTAACCTATCTGACAAGTATAGCCGAAATTATTTCCGCCTGAACCTGATCCCTTTGGCAGAAAAGATCATGCCTGGCGCAGTGGATCATTTACGGGAGGATATCGCAAGGTACAGGGAAGTAGAGGTGCTTTATCGTGAGGCGGTAGATAAGAGACTGAAAAAATTGCTGGTCACAAAAGGGGCGGAGGTGCATATTCCGGTTAATAAATTAAAACTCATGGTGCCACTTCGGACCCTGACGTTCGAAATATTTTCTGCTTTTGGCTTTACTACCGGCCAGCTCGACGGCATTGTGAAACTGATGGATTCAGAAACAGGGAGATTCATGGAGTCGGCAACACATCGTTTGCTCCTTAACAGGAACTGGTTTATTCTTTCACCCTTGTCCATTGAAGATGCTTCGATCTATATTATTCAAGATGGGCAGGGTGAGCTGAACTTTCCCGGCCATAAACTACTGATCAGGGAAGAAGGAGTCAGTCCTGGGTATCTGCCTCCATCCGATCCCCAGGTTGCACAGTTGGATGCAGACCTTATACAGTATCCCCTTGTCCTCAGGCGATGGAAAGAGGGCGATTATTTTTACCCCCTGGGTATGCAAAAAAAGAAAAAGCTGGCCCGGTTTCTCATTGACCGCAAGCTAAGCAAGATAGATAAGGAAGGCGTTTATGTGCTGGAATCAGCCGGCCGCATCGTTTGGGTCGTTGGGCAAAGGATCGACGACCGTGCCAAGATCAGGACTTCCACTTCCAAGGTCCTTACTATCAAGTGTAGCAAAAACTAACTGCAAGATCCTCCGGGATTTTCCCTCCAGCGCGACTCTTATCCGCCCTTCGAACCCGGATGGGGCAGGATTTGATTAAGCATTGATTCGGCTACCTTAAACAAAAAAATCTGGCTAATCGTTTAAGCAAATTTTTTTTTGAACAATCAATAAAAATTGTTGTCTGGGTCATTGGTTGGTGTGTATAATTTACACAACTTTGTTAGAGCACTGTGTACAAATTACACATTATGACCTAATTCAACAACTGATAGCTCATGCGTTCACTGACCCTTTTGTTCACGGGTATCCTGCTGCAAATCACTGTCCAAGCTCAAATGCTTGTAACGGCGCCGCAGTTTATTCGTGAGAATGCTGTCGGAGTTGAGATCACCGTAGACGGTACAAAAGGAAATGGCGCGCTCACCAACTACGCTGCCCTGACCGATGTTTATATTCACATCGGGGTGATTACCAGCCTCAGTACCTCAAGCACCGACTGGAAATATTCAAAATTCACCTGGGCCACCACCAACTCGCAGGCTAATTTAGTTTCCCTTGGAAACAATAAATGGAAATACACGATCCTCGGCGATCTGCGCAGCTTTTTCAACATCTCGAATGCTTCAGAAAGGATACTGAAACTTGCTTTGCTGGTTCGCAATGGAGCCGGTACAACGGTTTTGCGAAATGCTGATGCCAGCGATATGTATCTTCCTGTTTATGACGCAGGACTAAAGGTCCGAATCACTGAGCCTTTTCGCCAGCCTACCTTTATTCCCATTCCCGAGACTATCACCAAAACGGTGGGAGACCAGCTATCCATTACATCGGCTGCCTCCGCTTCCGCTAACATTACCATTAAATATAACGGTGCTGATATCGCTTCTCAAAACAATGTAACTACAGCAACGGTGGTGCAAACCATCAACACGGCTGGCACTCAGACCATTATTACAACCGCTACTGACGGCACTACCACAGTAAAGGATACCCTTTCTTTCTTTGTGGCGCCTTCCACTCCTGTATTACCACTACCCGCTGGTGTTAAAGACGGGATAAATTATGAACCTGGTGATACTACTGTTACCCTGGTTCTTTTTGCGCCGGGAAAAAACAGCATGTATGTGACGGGGGATTTTAATAACTGGACGCAGACGGCAGCCTACCAAATGAATAAAACCCCCGATGGGAGTCGGTTTTGGATCAGGGTTAAAGGCTTGACCCCTGCCCGCGAATACGCATACCAATACCTGGTAGACGGCACACTTCGCCTAGCTGATTACAACACTGAAAAAGTGCTTGATCCAAGTAATGATCCTTTCATTCCCTCATCTACCTATCCGGGACTGATGCCCTATCCCACTGGAAAGGCCACAGGCATCGTGAGCGTGTTGCAAACAGCAAAACCTGCTTACACCTGGCAGGTCAATAATTTTGTAAAGCCCGACAAGCGTAATCTGGTGATCTATGAATTGTTGCTGCGTGATTTCCTGCAGCAGCCCAATTGGAATACCCTTAAAGATACCCTGAGTTATATAAAGCGCTTAGGCGTCAACGTGATCCAGCTCATGCCTTTCTCTGAATTTGAAGGCAATATCAGCTGGGGTTATAATCCTTCATACTTTTTTGCACCAGATAAATATTATGGCACAGAGAACGCGTTGAAAGCATTTATCGATGAGTGCCATAAACAGGGCATTGCGGTGGTGATGGATATGGTGTTGAACCACGCGTTCGGACAGTCTTCCATGGTGCAACTCTATTTCGACGCCGCTACAGGTAAACCAGCCGCGAACAGTCCCTGGTTTAATGCAGATGCCAAACACCCTTTTAATGTAGGCTATGATTTTAACCATGAATCACAGGCTACCAAAGACTTTGTGGACCGCGTGGTGGAACACTGGCTGGTGAATTATAAACTGGACGGTTTCCGATGGGATCTTTCAAAAGGATTTACCCAAACCAATAATCCCTCCAACACTGGCGCGTGGAGCGCCTATGATCTCAGCCGGATCAATATCTGGAAACGTATCTACCAGAAAATGCAAACTGCAGCTCCGCTTTCCTATTGTATACTGGAGCATTTCGCCGACAATACCGAAGAGAAGGAACTGTCGGACGCAGGTATGATGCTTTGGGGAAATCTGAACAACAATTTCAACGAAGCCACCATGGGCTATCTGGCCAATTCCAATTTTGAAGGGGCACTCCACACCAAGCGCGGTTGGAATAATCCCTTTCTGGTTGGGTATCAGGAGAGCCACGACGAGGAACGCCTGATGTACAAGAACATTGCCTTTGGCAATTCAACCGGCGGTTACAGTATTAAGACCCTCGCTACCGGGCTTCAACGCAACCAGATGGCTACTGCTTTCTGGGGGATGATGCCTGGGCCAAAGATGATCTGGCAATTTGGTGAACTCGGATATGATTTCTCCATTACCTATTGCCCGTCTACCAACACCACGCCTACGCCTTACCCGAGTAGCCAATGCCGGACGGATCCAAAGCCCATTCGTTGGGACTATAAACAGGATCCGGATCGCAACACCCTTTTCCAGGTCTACGCAGCCTTGAATAAGTTGAGGCTCACGCCTAATTATAACGCAACATTCACGGGGAGCAATGTGAATAGTGATCTGGCAGGCGGATTTAAATGGATGACCGTACAAAGTGATTCTTTAAAGGTGGTAGTGATTGGAAATTTTGATATCCAGTCAAGGGTTGGGACCGTTACGTTCCCACAGGCAGGCCCCTGGTATTCATACCTGAGCAGCCAGGTTCGAAACGCTACCGGAGCCGCAGAAAGCATAACGCTTCAGCCCGGCGAATACTACGTGTATACCAACCGGAATTTATCAACTCCGGTAATTACTTCTGTAGATGATCTCAGGCCTGATTTTTCTGACAGGTCCCTGATCATATACCCAAACCCTGTGAAGAACAATGCCGTGATGGTGTATGAAATACCGGTAACCGGTAAAGTGATGATCAGCATTTGGAATATGCAGGGCCAAAAAACAGGCATGCTGAATGTGGGCACCAAGCCTAAAGGAAAACATGAAGTGTCGATGAACCATCCTTCTTTTAATCTCGACAAGGCCCCCTCTGGAAACTATGTGTTGTTGTTGGACGTGAACGGAAAAACAATGAGAAAGCAATTTATACTCAACAGATAATTATATATAAATCAAACGAAAGCAATTCCTGAAAAATTTAAAAACAACAACTATGACAGTCAAGCGATTGTTGGCCAGGCTGGGGATGTTAACAGTATTCCTGTTGGCCATTTTACAGATTACCTTCGGACAGGGTAAGGTATTGACCGGAACAGTGACCAATGCAAAAGATGGTTCACCTGTTGCCAATGCCACCGTGATCGAGAAGGGTACGAGCAATGGAGTGAATACCAATGGCTCGGGTTATTTTTCAATAAAATTTACCGGAGCAACACCTGTATTGGTAGTTACTTCAGTAGGTTTTGCAAAACAGGAGATTCCTGTTGGTCAGTGGAACGAATTAAAAGTAACCCTCACTGAAAACCAATCGAGCCTTAACGAGGTTGTAGTTGTTGGTTACGGTACTGCCCGTAAGCGCGATCTTACCGGTGCCGTTGCCTCTATCAACAGCAAGGACTTCGTTAAAGGTGCGCTTCAAACACCGGAACAACTGATTGCCGGTAAGGTAGCAGGTGTTCAAATCTCTACTAATAGTGGTGCACCAGGCGCCGGTTCGCGTATACGTATCCGTGGTGGTGCTTCCTTGAACGCGAGCAACGATCCGCTCATTGTTATTGACGGGGTACCTGTTGATAATGGAGGCATAAGTGGTTCAACCAACCCGCTGAACATGATCAACCCGAATGATATCGAGAACTTCACTATCCTGAAAGATCCTTCTGCAGCCGCTATCTACGGTTCAAGGGCTTCTAACGGGGTGATCCTCATTACTACCAAGAAGGGTAGCAGGGGCGATGTAAAGTTCACTTTTGGTGCGCAGTTGTTTGTGCAAACGCCTTCTTCTAAAGTGGATGTACTGAGTGGTGAAGAAATTCGCTCCATCATCCAGGCAAAAGGCAATACTGCTGATGTCGGCAAATTGGGAACCGTAAATACAGACTGGCAAGATGAGATCTACAAAACTGCATTGGGTCAGGATTTCAATTTTGGTGCATCAGGAGCCGCTTTAAAAGGTAAACTGCCTTTCAGGGTCTCCGCTGGCTATCTGAACCAGGACGGTATCCTTAGGAATGGTAATTTCCAACGCCAGACAATTAGTCTTAACCTGAGCCCAAGGCTGTTGAAGAATAATCTTAAAGTTGACCTGAACATTAAAGGGGCCAGAACCGCGAATAAGTTCGCTGATGAAGGAGCTATCGGCGGTGCCATTTCATTCGATCCAACACAGCCCGTTAAAGTAAATAGCCCCCGTTTCGGCGGTTACTTTACTTATATCAATAATAACGCTGCAGGAGCACCTACTGGTGATCTTTCACCAATCAATCCGATGAGTCTGCTGAACATGCGGGAAGATGAGAGCAATGTATTGAGGAGCATCGGTAATCTCCAGCTTGATTACAACATGCCGTTTGTAAGAGGACTCCGGGCAAACCTTAACCTGGGTTATGATGTTTCCCGCGGTGAAGGTACGATCGTGGTCACCGACAGCGCACCAAGCACCTATCGCCGGTGGGATATCTCCAACAATCCTTTTAAAGTAAATCACTACGGTGGTGTGAACAATCAATATGAAGCAGCACGCAGGAACCTGCTGTTTGATTTCTACCTGAACTATGTGAAGGATCTCAAATCGCTGAACAGCCGTTTGGACTTGATGGCCGGTACTGGTTACCAAGACTTCCTGAACAGCAGTAAGAATTTTGCTGATTATCGATACGACGGTTCCATGAGGCCGGGTACTGAACCTCAGTTTCCCACTTCAGAAGGTCAATATACCCTGATCTCTTATTATGGCCGTTTGAACTATACCATCGCCAATAAGTACATATTTACCGGTAGTGTTCGTACAGATGGAACAAGCCGTTTTAGCAAAGACAACCGGTGGGGTGTTTTCCCATCTGCTGCATTTGCCTGGAGGGTCAGCGACGAAAATTTCCTGAAGAGCTCTAAAGTGATCAGTAACCTGAAACTTCGTGCGGGCTGGGGTATTACAGGTCAGCAGGATGGTATTGACTATTATGGATATCTGCCAAGATATACCCTGGGTAACAATGCAGCTCAATATCAGTTGGGAAATACATTTACCAGCATTTACCGTCCGAGCGCATATGATCCAAACCTGAAATGGGAAACCACCAGGAATATCAATCTTGCCCTTGATTTCGGATTGTTCGATAACAGGGTGACGGGTTCGGTGGATGTATTCAACCGTAAAACAGAAGACCTGTTGAGTGTAGTGCCCATTGCACTGGGAACCAATTTTAGCAACCAGTTGCTGACCAACGTAGGTAATATCGAAAGCAATGGTGTTGAACTAACGCTGAATGTGACCCCCATCAGGAACAATAAGCTGACCTGGGATATCGGATTCAACTTCACTTATATCACGCCAGAAATCACCAAATTGTTGCTTAATCCAGATCCACAGTTTAAAGGAAATCCAGTAGGTGGTATTTCAGGTGGCGTAGGCAATAACATTCAGATTCACTCTGTTGGGTACAGGCCAAGCACTTTCATGGTTCGTAAGCAGGTGTATGATAAAGCAGGCAAGCCCATCGAAGGTTTGTATGAAGACTTGAACAGGGATGGTATCATTAACGAAAATGACCTTTATCGTTATCAGTCTCCCGATCCAAATGTGTTCATGGGTCTTAATTCAAATGTTGCCTTTGGGAAATGGAGCGCAGGTTTTGTTGCCCGGATCAGCTTAGGTAACTATAATTATAATAACATCGAGAGTAACCTGGGGGTATATCGTCAGATCGTCAATCCTTTGGGTTGGGTAGGTAATGCCAGTGCCAACTATTTGGATACACGTTTCGA
>JANMHK010000507.1:0-1555 GCA_031375135.1 Sphingobacteriales bacterium
ATTTTACTTTCTGGAAAACAAATGCTGTGTATGATGAAAGCGAAATACAGAAACTGGTAAGTCCTGAGCAAAAACATTACGACGAAATTGCCGTCCATTATTTTACACAGTATCATTTGCACCTGCAGTTAAAAGCGGCAACTGAGTATGCACATAAAAATGGCATTATCATAAAAGGCGATATTCCTATTGGCATTTGCCGCAACAGTGCCGATGCATGGGTAGAGCCGGAACTGTATCACATGAATGAACAGGCAGGTGCACCGCCCGATGCATTTACAGCCAAGGGGCAAAACTGGGGTTTTCCTACCTATAACTGGGAGGCCATGCAGCAGGATGATTTTACCTGGTGGCGCAAAAGGTTTGATCAGATGAGCAATTATTTCGACGCTTTTCGCATTGATCACATACTTGGCTTTTTCCGCATCTGGAGCATTCCGGCACATGCCGTGGAAGGTATTATGGGCAGATTTATACCAGCCTTACCAGTTTCTATTAATGAGTTATTTGCTCAGCGTATCACTTTTGAGAGATCACGGTATACAGAACCTTATATAACCGATTCAATTCTTATCGATCTTTTTGGAGACAAAAAAGATGTGGTGAAAAAAACTTTTTTCAATGGATTGAAACTGAAAGAAAAATTCAACACACAACGTAAGGTAGAAGCTTATTTTAAAACAGATACTACATTCGACAATAAAATAAAGCAAGGCTTGTACGACCTTATCAGCAATGTGATATTTTTTGAAGCTCCCGACTCCAATGGCCAGGAATTTCATTTCCGATTTGCCATGCAGGATACGTATTCTTTTAAAAACCTGGACAGGCATTCGCAAAAAGAATTAACAGCTATTTATATAGATTACTTTTTTCACCGCCAGGATGAACTGTGGAAAAAAGAAGCCATGAAAAAATTACCCGGCTTAAAAAGCAACACGGCTATGCTGGTTTGCGGCGAAGACCTGGGCATGGTACCGCATTGTGTACCTGAAGTGATGGAGCAACTAGGTATACTAAGCCTGGAGATACAACGTATGCCTAAAAAAACCGGCAGCGAATTTTTTCATCCCAATGATGCACCTTACCTGAGTGTGGTTTCGCCATCAACCCATGACATGAGTACCATACGTGGTTGGTGGGAGGAAGATAATTTTAAGACCAAGCATTTTTATAATTATTTGATGGGCCAAAGTGGTGAGCCACCTGTTTACTGCGAAGCTTGGATCAATAAAGAAATTATTCTGCAACACTTGTACTCGCCCGCCATGTGGAGTATTTTTCAATTGCAGGATTTGATGGGGATGAGTGCAGATATCAGAAGAGAAGACCCGAATGAAGAAAGGATCAACATTCCTGCAGAAGCCGAACATTACTGGAACTACCGCATGCATATTAACCTGGAAGACCTGTTGAATGAAAAATCATTTACAGAAGAACTAAAAAATTATATTAAAGAAAGCGGAAGATAATTTCCGGAAAAATGACAGTAAAATACAAAACATACGATCTTCCTTTCCGTCATCCGTTCACCATTTCCAAAGGAACAAAAATG
>JANMHK010000525.1:0-13538 GCA_031375135.1 Sphingobacteriales bacterium
CTTCGGAGGTACATAGCTCTGTAAAGAAAGAAGTAGAACCGCAGTTTGTGGAGTTAGTAGGACAAATCAGCCTGCGTACGCTTGAGAGAAATAGCCAGAAGAAAAAACAAAAATCAAGGGACCAGCGGGATAATCAGCCTAGAGACAAAGATGCTGTACCAAGAACGCGGGACAACAAACCCCGAGAGATCAATAAGAACAGGGATATTGCCAGTCGTGATAAAAAGCCCCGTGACAACAATAACCGGGGTAGCGCAAATCCCGACAACGGGAGTGTCAATAAAGAACCGAAGAGAATAATTGGTCCGCCTCGCAAAAAAAATCAATAACCGGAAAAACCGTTCTCTAAAAGAACGGTTTTTTTATTGTATGATGTATTTTGAATCGAATAATTGGAAACGGGTGAGAATGACATTATTCCTCATATTATTTACCGTACTATGCTGGATTCTAATTGCTCCGGGATGCATGACTTTTCGTACACCCGACAAAAAAGCGATCGGCGAGTTTGCCGTGAAAGGCCTTGAACTGAAATCATCCTTCATAAAAGTTAATGGCCGGGATATACATTTCGTAATGGTCGGCAACGACACCCTTCCAACGCTGGTTTTCCTCCACGGCTCTCCCGGCAGCTGGACGGCATTTCAGACGTACATGCAGGACCCTAAACTGCTTTTTCATTTCCGGATCGTCAGTATCGACAGGCCCGGATTTGGATATTCCGATTTAGGGCTGGCAGTACCCTTGGACGAACAGGTACAGATGCTGATGCCTGTACTGGAGAAGGTAAAAAATGGCAAACCCGTTTACCTCGCCGGGCATTCACTCGGTGGCCCTCTTGTGCTGATGATGGCGGCGCAAGCACCCGGTTATTTTTCCGGGATCATGGTGATCTCAGGTTCTGTTGACCCGGCCCTCGAACCAACTGAAAAATGGCGATTTCTGATGGAAAAGGTTCCGTTCAGATATTTGCTCCCAGGCTCTTTCAGACCAAGTAATGAAGAGCTGGTATACTTTAAGAAAGACATTCTGCAACTGGTTCAGGAATTTGACAAAGTAACCTGTGCAGTTTACCTTATCCATGGGGATAAGGACAGCTGGGTGCCGCCCGGTAATGCAGTATATGCAAAGGAAAAACTGATCCATGCATCTAAAGTCAAGTTAGTCATGATTCCCGGTGGAAATCATTTCATCCCGTGGACCAATAAAAAAGAAATCGTTGATGAACTGGTAGACATGGAAGAAAGCACTACCATAAAGACTTATAAATAGCCTCCATCATCTTCGGCCTTACATTAAGATCCCCGAACTTACTACCCCTTATAGGATAAACACGATTTGACAACACAACGAAAATGAGGTTATGTTCCGGATCTGCCCAGGCTCCTATTCCGGTAAACCCTGTATGACCAAATGTTAGTGGCGACGCACTTGCGGCAGGATAAGGCTCCTTTCTTGATGCATTGTCCTTATAGGGTTTGTCGAATCCAAGACCCCTGTGGCTGATTTCGCTGTTATAAGCAGTGAAGCGCATAATAGTGGTATCTGAAAGATATCGCTTGCCATTCAGCACTCCTTTATTCAGCAGCATTTGCATAATCACAGCGATATCATATGCATTGCTGAATAAGCCGGCATGACCCGACACTCCGCCAAACATAGCAGCACCCTCGTCGTGCACATCACCCCGTAGCACTTGTTTGCGGAAATAATTATCGTCTTCCGTGGGCACGATCCTGGATAATGGGAAACGATCTCTTGGATTAAATCCAGTGGTAGTCAGACCCATGGGATCATAAAAATACTTTCTTGCAAAATCATTCAACTTTAATCCACTGATCGCTTCCACGATCAATCCAAGGAAAATAAAGTCATTGTCACTATAAACAAGTTTTGCAGGAAGAGTAAGTTCGCTTGCTGCTATACGTTTGTACATGGTATCTCGCCATGCATTCTGCATGTACATACTGTCGGCCACCCTGATGGAATATCCCGATGCTGGCACCTTGGTAAAGAACCCGGGCTTTGGGAGACCACTTAACGTATCATAAGTTTCTTTATAAAACTGGATGTATGATTTTAGTCCTGCCTGGTGCAGCAAAATATTTCTGACGGTAATATTTTCTTTATCTGTACCACGTACCCACGAAATATACTGTCCAAGTCTTGCGTCTAAAGAAAGCTTTCCATCGTCATATAATTTCATGATGGATAAAGTGGTAGCGCAAATCTTTGTAACAGAAGCAAGATCATAAATACTTTCGAGGTTAACTTTTTCTGTGCTGTCGTAAGTATAATATCCATGGGCTTTATGGTATGCTATCTTCCCATCTTTAGCAACAAGCACCACCATGCCGGGTGAAGCATGTTGTTCAATAGCATCATCAGCGATCGAATCTATTGTTTTCAAAGCGCTCACGTTCATTCCGATAATTGACTCCGAAGGCAGTAACATTCCGTTCCGGATACCTGCGCCCAGTGGCAGCGTTGGGGCAACGGAAACGGGCAGTGTTCCCCTGCTGATCAGGTGGCCATTTAAAATATCCGCTGCAGTTTCATGTATGATCCTGTCATCTTCATAGCAAGCCAGTAGATTTTTTGCTGTGGCAAAATTCCGGGCTGCATAAGGATTGCCAAAAACTAAAACAGTGTTGGGCAATTTTCCCTGCAGATCATTGACAAGTTTTACAGCGGCATCGCTGATGCCAAAATTACCCGAGGGGAAGCGCCTGATTTGATGCACGCCGATGACAACTGCATCATATCTTTTTTCCAAAAGAGGCAACAAAGAAATGATACGCAGCGAATCCTGTTTATAATCAAAATAAAAAACATCAGCATTATAATCAGATCTCATCCTCCGGGCAAAGGCATTGTCGTTATTGATCCCGAGGCCTATATAGGCGATCCGGTTCCTGATGCCCGGCGCAAGCGGGAAAGAAAGACGGTCGTCATTCTTCAGCAAGCTGATGGCGTGCTCTGCAACTTTTCTTCGTAGCGCGTCCGTATCCCGATTAAGGTCGGAAACTATATTAGTTGTTTCAACGGGCTTCCAGTTTGCGAGGCCCATATCGAACTTTGCATTCAAAAGTTTGATTAAACTCTGGTCGATCTGTTGCCAACTGATCTTTCTTTTTTTTATCGCTTTCCTAATCGCAACAATCGAGCCTTCGACATCTTCAGGAAGGCAAAGAATATCATTTCCGGCTTTGATGGCTTCCTCTGAGATCTCGCCGCCCGGAAAATATTTTGTAACCCCTTTCATTTCCAGCCCATCTGTAATGATCATTCCCTGGTAACCCAGTTCCTGCTTCAGCAACTTCGTTACATTGTTATAGGAAATTGAAGAGGCCCGATTTGCGGTATTGTCAATGGCTGGAATGGAAAGATGAGCTACCATGACTGCATCCACTCCTGCTTCGATTATTTTCCTGAATGGATACAATTCGAGATCATCCAATTGTTGACGCGATTTATTAATAACGGGAAGATCGAGATGTGAGTCTACGGATACGTCGCCATGGCCAGGGAAATGTTTTGCGCAGGTAAGTATTCCTTCGGCCTGCATCCCTTTCATATACATCACGCTGTAATTTGCGACGCGTTCTTTATCTTCCCCAAAAGACCTGTCGTTGATCACTGGATTGTCCGGGTTGTTGTTCACGTCTACGTCTGGCGCATAATTCATGTGAACACCGACCCTTTTGCACTGGCGGCCAACCCATCTTCCATATTCATAAACAATATTAGGGTCGTCTGAAGCGCCCAGCATCATTTGCCTTGGTAAAGGCTTTACACTGTCCATCCTCATGCCGAGTCCTGTTTCTGCATCAATGGAAACAAGTGCAGGCAAGGATGCAATCGATTGTAAATGGTTAAGCATCAGGACCTGTTTAACAGGACCGCCCTGAAACAGGCAGATTCCGCCTACTTTGTATTTAAGCAGCGCTTCTTCCACCTTATCGTCCAAAAAGCTGACTTTACCGGTTTTACCGTCGATCGATGAAAGCCGGACTACAACCAATTGGGCGATTTTCTCACCCGGGCTCAGGCTGTTGAGCACACTGTCTACCCATTGTTTTTTGGGCAACTGTGAGGTTTTTTGCGATTGTGCAGAAAAAAAAATGAATAGGGTCAGAAACAGTGCAATGAACTTAGGCATCAGCTTTATTTATCGTAATTTTATACCCTTTAAAATTAAGAGATTTGAGCGACATCATTCAACTGCTTCCAGATAATATTGCCAACCAGATCGCTGCCGGTGAAGTGATACAGCGTCCTGCCAGTGCAGTGAAGGAACTGTTGGAAAATGCTGTAGATGCAGGAGCAACTGAAATAAAACTCATTATTCAGGATGCCGGCAAATCCTTGGTGCAAGTGATTGACAACGGCCGCGGAATGAGTGTAACAGATGCGCGCATGAGTTTTGAGCGTCATGCAACTTCCAAAATTCGAAAGATCGACGACCTGTTTCATATTAAAACGATGGGCTTCAGAGGTGAAGCCCTGGCTTCGATAGCTGCGGTATCCCAGGTGGAAATGAGAACAAAAAGGGAAGATGACGAGTTGGGCACCTATATCGAAATTGACAATAGCGTGGTGAAAGTACAGGAGCCCTGTTCTGCAAATACGGGAACCAGTTTCTCCATGAAGAACCTTTTTTTTAATGTCCCAGCCAGAAGGAACTTTCTGAAAAGCAATCCTGCAGAAACCAGGCATATTGTAGACGAGTTCATGCGGGTGGCGTTATCGTTTCCTGAGTTGTTCTTCTCTTTCACCAATAACGGACAGAAGGTTTTTCATTTAGAAAAAGGCAATCTTAAACAGCGGATCGTTCAGTTGCTCGGCAGCCAATACAATTCGAAACTGGTGAATGTGGAAGAGCAGACAGACTACCTTAATATCAAGGGATTTGTTGGGAAGCCGGACACCGCAAAAAAGACCAGGGGTGATCAGTATATTTTTGTGAATAACAGATATATCAGGAGCGCGTATCTGAATCATGCCATCATGAACGCCTATCAGGATCTTATTCCACCGGATTCATACCCGTTATATGTGTTGTTCATTGATATGGACCCTGAAACCCTGGACATCAACGTACATCCTACCAAACAGGAGATCAAATTTGCAGATGAAAAGATCGTTTATGCTTTTATTCAGGCAACCGTAAAACATTCGCTGGCCCAGTACAGCGTGATGCCCACCCTGGATTTTGAGCTGGATCCTTTAACGCAACAGCTTGATGCCATCAACAAGCCTTTTACGGAAGAAAAACAAAACACTGCTTCTGCTTCCAGCCTTTTCCAATCGTTCACGCAAAAGCACCAGGCCCATTTTATTGATAGGAACGCCGGGTTGAAAGACTGGAAAACGTTTTATGAAGAGCCAAGGATAGCAGAATCTCAACCGAGGCTGCACCAACAGCCTGCTATGATGGGTGTTGCCGGGAAATTGGAGATCGATGAAGATGCCACCCTCGTTCAGATTCATAAAACTTTTATCCTGGTGACCACCAACCGCGGTTTCCTGGTAGTGAATCAACAACTCGCTCACGAAAGGATTTTGTTTGAAAGGTTCAGCGAGGCTGCACAGGGAAAAGCGGTACCTACACAAAGAAGTCTGTTCCCTGCTGCGATTGACCTCACACCTGCAGATATGGTCATGCTCGAAGAACTGATCCCTGATCTTACCCAGCTCGGCTACCTGCTGGAAGCATTCGGGCCAAACTCCTACCTGATCCAGGGCACACCTGCAGACGTGGATGCGGGCAATGAAAAGCAGTTAATAGAAAATATCCTGGAACAGTACAAACATTTCACCAGTGAAATCAAATTTTCAAAAAGGGAAAAGCTGATCAGGTCAATGATCTCTCAACGTGTGGTGCGGCCTGGAAAAATAATAGAAGAAAAAGAAATGAGATCCCTTGTGAATGACCTTTTTGCCACTAAGCAGCCGAACACCACACCAGATGGTTCACCCACCTATATTGAATTTAAACAGGACGCCCTGCTTAAAATGTTCAATCAGTAATTGTCGATGATACTGTGAAGAAAATCGGCGATCCTGTTTCGCATCAACGCTGCCGGCTGTTGATGGTTATTGATGAGAATAGAAAATATAAGGGTTTTGTTTTTCTTAGTGATGATATACCCGCTAAGGGCCATCACCCCGGCCAAGGTTCCGGTCTTTGCGTAAAGCCGGCCACTGTCTGACGTATAAGATCTTAAGGTTCCCTTACCCCCGGTTGCAAAAATGTTCGTTATCCTTTCCCAACTGAATTCTTTTTGCATTTTATCCAGCACCCAAACCATATCACGCGGGGTAAAAAGATTGAACCTGCTGAGTCCGCTTCCATCTACCCATCGGGGTTTATCAGGTATGCCCGCCAATAGCTCCTGGGTAACAGACTCCACTGCCGATACGGAATTCAATTTTCCATTCAAGGCCTGACCAGCCATCAGCAGCGTCTGTTCAGCAAAAAAATTATCGCTCCTGTGCATCATGGGTTTAAGCATGGAGTCAACGGGTCTGCTGTACACAACTTCCGGCACTCCCTTATACTGAACTTTGCTATCGGCAGCAATGGGTATGATCTCTTTATGAAGACTATCACGTACCAGGGTGATAGCTGTATTTATACCATCAGTAACAAAAGGAACATCTGTTTCTGCATTGGGCTCACGCCCTTCAAATATGGTGAATGCATTAGTAGCAAGTTTTCTCTCCACCCGAAATCCAAACCCGGGTTTCCCAAAATCAACCGGACCATCCAGTTCGGGATCAGAATAAATAAAGGTATCGATCGAATCAGCAGGCGTAGCTGGATTTTCCTTTTTTGTCCTCACCTGGTACCATCGCACTACATTACCATAGACGGGGAATGGGCTTCTTTCCACCATATAGTATGCGCTGTAATCGTCCCAACTCCAGCCGGAGCCCAATGCTTTGTCGCTCCATGGCGAAGGATCCATATAGATCTTCTTGTTCAGCATCTTGATGAAATCAGCAACTGGTTGATTTGGGTAATCTTTATGCAGAAAAGTGGGATCACCGGAAGGAACGAGAATCACGGCAGTATCCATGTCCACATAAAATAACCCCGGCAGATTCTTTCCAAGCAGCTTCATTCCTGCATAGCAACTGAAGATCTTTGTATTGCTGGCAGGTATAAAATATTTCTGGTCCTGATACTTGTAAATAAACTCCCCGGTGGAGGGATCATAGACCGAAATACCCAGATGACTGTTCAAGAATACACTATCCCCTGCGAGGTTGTAGATGCCGGACTTACTAACCGAGCGGGTCGCCGTGCAGGAGGCGAGAACAATCGTAAGGAAAAAAAGAAAAGGGACAAATGATCTTACCATAAAAAATTATTCTCTTTCCTGGGCCCTTAGCCAACGTTCAGGAGTTTCATTACTGCTTGCAAGCATATAGTCGTTATGAGAACAGGCGATAAAATTCCTGTTAGGCAATTGCATCCACCATCTGCCGGTTTTCTTACTTTGGAGGAAGGTAGTCTCTACTTCTGAGAAGCTGGTATGAAACTCCAGAAAACTCTCGCGCTCCTGTATTGAGGCTTCCTGTTTGCCTTTGTATCGCCCGTCAATAAAATACCAGATCATCTGGGCTATCTGCTTTGCGGTAAGCTGGTACATATCCAGATCGGCACGGTAGCCGTAGAATCCAATCGTAGTAAGAATATGGCTCATGCCTGCGAAGCGGGTGAGGGTACAAATTTCCTCTCCGTTCAAACCATTCGGTGAGATCCGGTTTGCAGGAGCCGAAGAATGGGCAAGGGCCGAGATATCTACACTCAACAATCCTGAATTTCGAAGCACGGGTTCTATTTCATCCATGTATTCCCTAACATGGCCCAACCTATAGCAGTCGAAACGGAGTTTATCCATGGTCTCTAGCATATCCGGATGTACAAGATAGCTCTGGAAGGCCAGGTGGCTGTAATTCCTGACATAGTTGGGTTCGCTAGTGAGCAGTTCCATGAGGAAATTATCGCTTCGCATCGGACTTTCGATGGCAAGGTCAATCATTGCGTCGATGCAGGATGCTTCGATAATGGTCTTCCTGCTACGGTAAGCATCATACTGGGCAAGGGTAAGATCGTGAGACCCGCCAATAATGACGGCTGTTTTGCCCAGGTTAAGAATCTCTGTGACCACGGTTTTAAGCGCAGCGTAGGTATCATTAAGGGTTGCTCCTTTCTTAATATTTCCAACATCTGCGATCTTGAAATCCTTGTGCCAGAAGTACAGGCTGTAGAACTGGTGCCGGATATTATCTGGGGCAAGATTGCCATTATCAAGGCCATGAAATCCCCTTTCTTCCCCGCATCCCACCAATACCAGGTCAGCCTCGCTGAGGTTGGGGAATTCATCGATATAACAGTCGACAAACTTACCAACCTGACCCTGTTTATAGCCATCGTCGTACGACAAGGCATAAGGATCTACAGGGTCAAGAAAATCAGTGAGGTGAAACAGATCACTCATGGTAAGGATTTTGACAAAACTAACAATATTTAATCAGCCCCGAAGCCATGTGATTATTGATAATAAGGGTTTATTTTCGCAGTAGTTATGGAGCAGTTATTACAACAGATCGCGGAATACAAAAAAGAGATCGAGGGATTCGCCGCAAAAAATGCAGAAGAGCTGGAGAGCTTCCGTACGCGTTTTTTGGGCACTAAAGGGATTATCAAGGCTCTGATGGCCGAGATGAAAAACATTCCTGTGGATCAGAAGAAAGATTTTGGGCAGGTAATGAACAGCATAAAAGTATTGACTGAAGAAAAATATGAAGTACTCAGGAGTTCCCTGGGAAATAGTACTAACGGCCAGGAGCAATCGAAAGACATTACCCTACCCGGTGATCCATTACCCACGGGTGGCCGACATCCTGTAACGCTCATGCGTAATCGAATTGTTTCAATATTTCAACGGCTGGGTTTTGCGGTGGCTGAAGGCCCTGAAATAGAAGATGATTTTCACAATTTTACCGCACTTAATATTGCAGAAAACCATCCTGCCAGGGATATGCAGGACACGTTTTATCTTTCCCAGAACCCAGACTGGCTGCTGCGTACACATACCAGTAATATCCAGATCAGGGAAATGCAAAAAGGCAAATTACCCATCAGGATCATCTGCCCTGGAAGGGTTTACCGGAACGAAACGGTGAGTGCAAGATCGCATTGCTTTTTCCATCAGGTAGAAGGCCTTTACATAGATGAGAACGTATCATTTGCTGACCTTAAACAGACCCTGTACTTCTTTGTGCAGGAAATGTTCGGCCAGAATGTTAAGGTCAGATTCAGGCCAAGCTATTTCCCTTTTACAGAGCCCAGTGCAGAAATGGATATCAGCTGTATGCTCTGTAATGGAACCGGATGTTCGGTTTGTAAACGCACAGGTTGGCTGGAGATATTGGGTTGCGGCATGGTTCACCCGAATGTATTGGAGAATTGCGGAATAGATAGTACGAAGTATACGGGGTTTGCGTTTGGAATGGGGGTGGAAAGACCTGCTTTGCTTAAATATGGCATTAACGACATCAGGTTGTTCAGTGAAAACGATATCCGTTTCTTGCAACAATTCAGTTCAGCCACATGACCCGCATTATCGTATGTGGAGCAGGTACCATGGGTAGTGGTATAGCCGAAACAGCAGCCCGAAGTGGATTTAAAACTTTGTTATTTGATCCACAGCAGGAAGCCATTGACAGAGCAGCCAACCAGATCAGAAATAACCTGAATAGCCTTTATGAGAAGCAAAAAATATCATCCAGCGATATAAAAGACATCAATGAAAGGGTCAGTTTCACTACTGATATTTCAGAATGTGCAGGAGAGCTTGTTATAGAAGCGATCATTGAAGACATCGAAATAAAAAAGAAACTATTTCACCAAATAGCTGAGATCAACACAGAAGAAACCATACTAGCCTCAAATACTTCATCCTTATCCATTACAGAAATAGCAAAAGCGGTCCCCCATCCCGGCAGATTCTGCGGTATGCATTTTTTCAATCCGGCAACGCTTATGAAATTGGTAGAAATTGTGCGAACCGAAGCGACAGATCCGGGTGTGATCGAAAAAACCCTGAATTTGGCAGTTGCGATGGGTAAAACGCCGGTAGTATGCAAGGATTCTCCGGGCTTCATCGTAAACCGCGTTGCCCGGCATTACTACCTGGAAGCCCTGGAGCTGGCAGAGAAAGGCATTTGCGAAT
The DNA here is from genome assembly GCA_031375135.1 of Sphingobacteriales bacterium. Classification (GTDB taxonomy): domain Bacteria; phylum Bacteroidota; class Bacteroidia; order Chitinophagales; family Chitinophagaceae; genus Pollutibacter. The sequence continues at coordinate 10,251 of JANMHK010000525.1, forward strand.
TTGCACAGGCAGACAGGCTGATGGAAAATGCAGGCTTTAAAATGGGACCATTTAAGCTGATGGACCTGATCGGAAACGATATCAATTTTGCAGTGACCCGTTCATTATACGAGGCTTATGGCAAAGCCATGCGGTTCAGGCCCTCAGCAATACAAGAAGAGAAAATAAGAAACGGGGAATTGGGCAGGAAGACTGGAAAAGGATATTACACCTATTAAACAGAAAATATGGTATTTGTTACAGGCGGGTCAGGATTACTGGGCGGATACCTCCTTCGGCAATTATTGCAGGAGGGTGAAACCATAAAGGCATTATATAGAAAAAGATATCCGTCGCTGCTGTCTGCAGACGAGATCGCTTCCATAGAGTGGATAGAGGGTGATCTTTTTGACACGGTATTATTGACGGAGATTTGCGAGGGTTGTGACGAAGTATACCATTGTGCCGGCATGGTCTCATTCAATCCATCTAAAAAGGACAAAATGACCCGGATCAATGTGCAGGGTACCGCCAACGTGGTCAATGCATGTATATCGGGGAATGTAAGAAAGTTGGTGCATGTAAGTTCTGTATCTGCTTTGGGCAGAAAAAGGGATGGCATGGTAGTTACCGAAGAATCGAGATGGACCGAAGAAAGTAATCTTTCCAATTACGGCAAAAGCAAATACCTGGCAGAAGTTGAAGTATGGCGTGGAATGAGTGAAGGATTGAATGCGGTGATTGTAAACCCCACCATCATCCTGGGCGTGGGTGACTGGAATGACAGCTCTGCAGCAACATTTAAAAATGCTTACCAGGAATTTCCATGGTATACGAATGGGATCAGTGGATTTGTAGATGCAGCCGATGTGGCAAAAGCCATGACGGAATTAATGAAATCTGACATTTCCGAAGAGCGGTTCATTGTTACGGCCGAAAATCTGCCGTTCCGGGATATTTTTAATATGATGTCCAAATACTTCAACAAACGGCCCCCGAGTCGTCCGGTGTCCAAGTTCATGGCGGCACTTGTTTGGCGATTTGAGCAACTAAAAAGCCTGTTCACCGGAGAAGATCCCCTGCTGACAAAAGAAACCGCGGAAACGGCCCGAATGAAAGTTTATTTCGACGGGTCCAAGCTCCTAAAAACACTTCCGGGATTCAGTTACAAGCCTTTAGAGGAATCGATCGCTGTAAGCTGCAGGGAATATTTGCGGAAGGTTAACAAGTAGCGCACAATATTTGCAGATCACCAGGGTTATCCATATCAATATGAAAAAGATCTTATGCTCAGCAGCCATCATCATGATGCCTTTCCTATTACTGGCCCAATACCGCATAAGTGGAATAGTACTTGACGAAAAAACACAGCAGCCTATGTCGGGCGCCTCTGTTTTCTGCCAGAACACAACGATTGGAACACTTACCAACAACAATGGCGAATTTTCGATCACCGTTCCCTCCGGTGGATATGATATTGTAGTCAGCTACACGGGATATGAGACCCAGAGTCAAAGGATCTCGAAGCAAACAGAGAACCTTGAAACCATGAAATTCGTTCTCAAGGAAAAGGATAAAAGCCTGGAAGAGGTATCCGTAGTTGCGACCACGGAAGTGAAGAACGGTTTGGAGAAATATGGGGATTTTTTCAGGGAGCAATTCATCGGGCTTACTGAAAACAGCGCACTCTGCCAGATTGAAAACCCGCAAGTATTGAGATTCTTTTATAGCAAGAAAAAGAACAGGTTAAAGATCATTGCCAGCGAGGACCTGATCATCAGCAACAAAGCACTCGGCTATCGGATCAAATACCAATTGGATTCTTTTATTCACGAATATGGTTCCACGGTGACCCAGTTTACTGGCTACCCATTGTTTGAAGAGATGCAGGGTACAGAAGCAGAAAAGGAAAACTGGAAACAGAAAAGGGAGGAAGCCTATTTGGGTTCCCTTACACATTTTCTAAAATCTTACTATGAGAAAAACCTGAGGGCCGATGGATACCGTATAGAATTCATAGACAAAGCGGGAAAGCTTAGGTTGTTGAATGATCCCTACGAGTTCTCTACGATGGAAAATGAAGAGTTGGAATTGAATCCCCCGGGAAAGCTAAGGGTTGCTTATATGAACGAACTGCCGGAAAAAGACTACCTCGTAAGAAATAAACTTGCGCTTTCAAATACCATTCAGATCTCTCAGCTCGAGTTCAAGGATAACATCGTGGTGCAGCGGAACGGATACTTTTACGATCAACGAGATCTGTTGACCATTGGCTATTGGGGCTGGGAAAAGCTTGGGGACTTTATGCCGTACGACTATCAAATTAATTAACGAATTGTCGAATGGACGAATTGGCGAATTGTTGTATTAACCTACCAATTTAGAGAATAACAGCTCCCCGAGAAGCAATTCGAGAATTCACCAATTCGTCAATCAGTCAATTTCTTAAGCTTCTCCCAGATCTCAGGAATCCGCCTGATCCAAATGAGTTCGCGCTTTTTTATACCTGCTTCATCTGTTGGTGTGCCCCAATAAATCTTTCCGCCTTCAAGGTCACCGGGTATTCCACTTTGGGCAAGCACTACTGCATTCTCGCCGATGGTCAGCGTTTTACTAACGCCAACCTGGCCCCATAATACAACACCATCTTTAAGCGTAACTGCCCCTGCAATGCCAACCTGCGCTGCGATCAAACAATTTCGGCCCAGTACTGAGTCGTGGCCGATATGAACCATGTTGTCCATTTTCGTTCCCCTGCCGATAACGGTATCGTGCGTGACCCCCCTGTCTATGGTACAGCCTGCCCCGATCTCCACATCATCGTGGATAACCACCCTTCCACAGCTTTCCATTCTCCTGTACCAAACCTCCCTGTCCTTCCGGGTATTGTAGTAAAAAGCGTCTGACCCGATAACGGTACCTGACTGGATCACAACATTATTTCCGATCACACAGTGATCCATAATGGTTACGCCAGGTGCGATCCTGCAATGCTCGCCAATGGTTACATGATGTCCAACAGTTGCACCGGGAGCGATATAAGTGCTGGCACCGATCACGGCAGAATCACTGATCATTTTTGTTTCAGGAGTGAACGGGCGAAAATGATTGACGATGGTAAGGTATGCTTCGAAAGGTTGTTGAACAATTAGCAAAGCCTTGCCTGGCGGGCATTCCACTTGCTTATTGATAATAATGAAAGACGCTGCTGATTGCAAACACTTCTCATAATACTTTGGATGATCTACAAATACAAGATCGCCCTCCTCCACTTTATGAATCTCATTAATGCCGTTCGCAAACGCATTT
>JANMHK010000017.1:0-15244 GCA_031375135.1 Sphingobacteriales bacterium
TGTCGGTCAAGATACTGGTTTATATGATTGTCGGACCGCAGAGCAAATATTTCCTCCTTGTCACTTTGTGAAAGTTGTCTAAGCGTTAGCTTTTCAGTTGTCAGGATTGGGAAGGGCGAAAAAATCCTTTTTAACACTCCACAAATTTTTACTCATTTTTGTTTTAGGCCATAACCTGACCAAAAAATTGATGGGCAGTGCCTTCAAGTTTGGGCTATTTATGCAAAGAAGTTTGCTTTTTCTATTGTGTCAACATTAAGTTATTATTAGTCTGTTTGTTATCTTTCACTTTTAAAGTCCGTGATGGTTTTTCCATCATAACGATATACGCCACCACCAGAGCCAAACCAAATATTTCCTTTCGCATCTTCTAAAATACCTAAAAGCATTCCTGATTGTGACTTTATTTCGGTTACAGTTGGCTTTTTACTGTACAGGGACTTTGCATCGTAACGGGAAAGTGACCAGACCTGCCCAATACCCTGAGGTTGATCAGCACCGGTGGTCCAGATGTTTCCATTTTTATCTTCGATTATACCATAAGCACCCTTATTCGATACCTTAGTATAGATACTTCCGTCATAGCGCCAAAGACCCAGTGAAATGAACGACGTATCGCCTCTTTTATCTTCTATTATCGTGGCGCCGAACCAAATATTTCCTTTCTTATCTTCGATTATTCCCCAAACGTTCGTAAAGGTTTTACCGTCTTTGTTTTTTAAAACGGTAAATGTTTTCCCATCATAAACGAACATACTTTCTCCTTGTGCACCAAACCAAAGCTTGCCGGTTTTGTCTTCAAGGAGTAAACGAATACTGTTACTGGGAAATCCATCTTTTACGGTAAAATTTCGAAAAGATTTCCCATCGTAACGGCTTGCTCCGAACCAAATATTACCGGCTCTGTCTTCATAAATATGAAGCGCCATATTACTGGCAAGCCCATCCTTTGTTGTAAAATGTCGAAAGGATTTCCCATCGTAATGATAAACACCTGAATCCCGGGTGCCGAACCAAAGATTTCCTTTTCGATCTTCCAAAACATCCCAGAAGCTGGAGAAGCGGGGCGGACTTATTTTACTTGTTAAATTGGTAAAAGATGTTCCATCGTATCGAAACACGCCTAAGTAAGAAGCAATCAAAATGTCTCCGTTCCTGGCTTGTTTTATATGCCGAACCATACTCACAGGCACTTTGGAGGTGGCCGCTAATCTTACCGCTAATTCCCCAGCACTATTCTCTCTAGGTAGAGACTCAGCTTGTCCTTGCCTGTTATTATCTTGTGGTGGTTTCGTATGCTTTTGTTTACAGGACGAAAATGAAAAAAGCATTAAGAACAAAGTATAGGCGGGAAAGTATTTTATCATTTGTATTGTATAATTATTTCTTGCTGACTATCCTTACTTTTAAAGGCCGTGAGGGTCTTTCCATCATAACTATAACGGTCAGATCCAATCCAAATACTTCCATCATTAGCCCCTAACAACCCAAAAGGCAGATTTCTAGGCCCTTCATATTTTGTCTTTATTACCGTAACACGTGGCTTTTTATCAGACAATGATTGTTCATCATAACTGAAAATGGGGCCTCCTATAGTAGTTAAGACGTTTCCTTTTTCATCTTCGATGATAACACCAGCACCCATCTGGTCAATTTGGGTAAAGGCACTGCCGTCATAGCGCCAAAGACCATCGGCACCGAACCAGATATTGCCTTTTTTATCTTTGAGTATAGTCCATACATTCCTGAAAGTTTTGCCGTCTTTATCGGTGAGCGTGGTAAATGTTTTTCCATCATAAATGGTGAGATCACCCCGCGTTCCAAACCACATTTTCCCTGTTTTGTCTTGAACGATAGCATGAACATCGTTGTTGGTCAGTCCATCCGCGGTTGTAAAATTTCGAAACGATTTACCATCATAACGGCTTACGCCACCTCCGCTGCCAAGCCAAATAATGCCGGCCTTATCTTCATAAATGGGCATCACCGAATTATTGGCAAGTCCCTCTTTTGTTGTAAAATTTTGAAAGGATTTCCCATCGTAATAAAAAACACCTGAGCCATAGGTACCGAACCAAAAATTTCCTTTGCTATCTTCAAAAACAGAAAAAAAAGGCTCTGAGATCAGTTGGCCTGTGATTTTGGTATACGATTTTCCATCGTACCGAAAAACACCATCACTTGCTGCAAACCAAATGTTCCCATTTCTATCTTGCAAGATATCCCATACGTTAGAAGTGATTGTGTCTTGGGTTTCGGACTTAATATTATCTTTTGGTGCGTTTGTTTGGTTTTGTTTACTGGAAGAGAGAAAAACAGCCATTGACAACAGCGCAAATATTTTTAGAATTTTTTTCATCTTTAATTTATTATTTATTATGGGGCAGGTTTAACAATGGTTCTCCATCTGTATGCCATAAATCACGTTTCCGGAAACAAATAACTTGAACATCTTCCCTTTTACAGCAGGAACCAACATTTTCCATGTTTTTCCCTTGTCTGATGACCCATAAATCCCGTCAGTATGACCACAAAAGAAGTTTTCACCCACCTGGATAATGGTTGTAATGTACGATGGTAGCGGAAGGATCGTAGTTTGCTTAAGATGCCAGGTTGAATCGGGAAAGCCCTGTGCCGGAAGGTTAGCACTAACCGCCGGTAAGATCGGATCAATAAAACCTGGTGCCTGGAGGCCGGCATCAATAGCCTGCCAGGATTTGCCGTCGTCATAGGATATTCGTATTCTCCGGGTTTCCGAAATGGTGCTGTAAGTAATAGCCGCGAACCCGCCTTTGATGCGTTCCACATCGATGCCCACGCCTCCCTCACTGATCACCAACTCCCAGTTTTCACCATCATCGGTCGATCTTAATATCCCTTCCTGGCTGGTCGCCAGGAGTACCCCATTTGATTCTACCATTTTCCCCCAGGCTCCAGCATGCAGTTGTTTCCATGATTTTCCACTGTTAGTGGATTTAAAAAGGCCTCTGTCGGAGCGGATGAAAATTGTGCCTCCGGCAGTTTCAAAAACGCTGAGTACCTGCTTCTCCTCAAAATTTGTGAATACCGGCGCCCATACACCAGTTCCGTTTGTTTTTTGGAAAATTCCTCCACCGGAGTAATTGTATGCAAAGATCCCGTTCTTACCAGGGGCAATATTGCTAGACTTGCCTGGGAAATTTTCTTTGGTCCAAAAAGGAGCAGTGGAATTTGTGTTGCTGTGATATATCCCTTTTCCATCAGTTAAATAGAGCCCATTATCATCTGCGTAATAGAAATTGTTGTCAACACCATAGTCATCCTTCACCGGTTCGGGCATCCCCTTACTGATGTCCTGCCATGTTTGTCCGCCATCAGTAGATTTAAAAACGATGTTTGCAGCTGCTGTCTTATCTCTTTTCTGTTCTTGCTGACTATCCTTGATTTTAGATGACGCTTGAAATTCTAAAGCTTCATTACAATTAAAGGGGGATTGTAAAAGTAGCAAAGCAGCGAGGCTGTAGATGATATTCATGAATTTAATTGATTAAGTGACGCGATAAAGTAAAGATATCGGGCGTGCACTGCAGGGAAGATTTTTAGTAGTAAAGAGTTGTAAAAGATGCATAAAAGGTTGTAAAACGACCGAAAAGCGGGAATAAATGGGCTATTTTGCACCCATGAAGCCGTATCTCCTGTTGGGATCTTCAATGATTATTTTGATTTCTGCAGTTGCATTTATCTATAAAAAGAATGAAATACCTGAGAAGCATGTAGAGATTGTATTAAGGGATATAGGACATCAGCTTCTGCTTTCAGCTAAAGATTCTTCATCCCGGGTGCTGCCGGTTAAGAAATTAAATAAAAATACCTACCAAGTCTCCTTCCAGAATGACGTCGGTTTTATTTCCGATTCACTCATCAATATAGTTCAACGAACATTTCAAAGAAATGCGCTGGGAAACGATTATATAGTGAATTTGAGGAATTGTGAACAAAAGGAAACGGTCCTGGCATTTGAAATAAATGGCAAAACAGGCGATTTAACACCCTGCAGGGGGCGTATCCTCGAGCTTGGTTGCTATGTTATTGAAATTGATCTTTTAAAGCAAGCTGAGTTTAATTTCCTTTGGTTGTTGCTGTTGATTATTCCTTTGAGTTTCGCTGGCTTTTATATGAAAAATAAGTTTCAGGAAAAAGAAGCCCAAGAACCAATCCTTACTACTAATTATATTCAAGTAGGAACCTTTCAATTTTATATAGCTAATAATGTGCTTAAAAATGAACATACAACGATTACGCTTTCGGAAAAAGAAACAAAAGCATTAGAAATATTTGCGCAAAATATCAACCAGGTCGTGGAAAGGGAAAAACTGATGAAGATTTGGGAAGATGAAGGAACAGTTGTGATCAGCCGAAATGTTGATGTTTTGGTGTCTAAATTGCGTAAGAAATTGAGCGATGATGGCTCCTTTAAATTTATTAACGTGCCTGGCAGAGGCTATAAATTTGTGATCGGGTAGATGAGTGTCAGCGGATAGACTTAACTGTGCCTATAGTGGCGTTCAATGGAATTATTAGTAAGATGAAAGTGGATTTGAATTAGCTTATTTTGCTTTGACCTTATATAATACCCTGAGGGTACGACTTATAGATGCAGGTACCACTGAGAAATGCCCTTCGCCTTCAAAAACTTGCGAGGTCAAACTAAGTCCTGCATAACTGTGCTTTCTCAGCGAGTCGGCAAAGGCTTTCATCTTGGGAACCATAGCGTCGCCTTCCCCCTCTCCTACTGATAGAAAAACCTGTGCGTACAGGGATCTGTTTTTTTCAGCAAAGGATTTTTCTATTCCAAATATCTTTAGATCATCCCACCACAAAGAAGGGCTGTTGATTCCATATCTGCTGAATAATCGAGGCTCGTGTAACAAACAGTATGCTGCAAATAGGCCTGACAAAGAATGCCCGGCTATGCCTCTGTCTTGGTTCACTTTATAGTTTTTTTCAACAAACGGAATAATTTCGTTTTTTAATACCCCGATAAATTGATTGGCTCCGCCGGAATGTATGGAGCCTTTTTTCAAGTCAAGCATCGCTAAAAATGAACGGCTCGTATCGCTTTTCACATCATTGGAAGGGGTAAAATCGCTCCATCGTCCGATATACCAGGGCTCGTAGGATTTGTCCCAGGTATAGCCAATTCCTACAATGATCAGGTCTTCAAGGCTGCCGGCAAGATCAAGCAATTGCCTTGTTGAGTGAGCCATTGGAAATGTATAATTCCCATCCAGCAAATACAAGACTGGGTACCTTGTGGTGTCCGACTTAGTATAATGTTTCGGAAGCGATATGAAAATCTGATAATCCATCTTGTTGATTTTGGACTTCAACTTATATGCCTGCTGTTGATTGATGACCGGCACGTTATTCACCTGGCCTAATGATTGAGTTGTCAAAAACAGACAAGCAACAACTGACGCAGTTAAGTTGATCACAACAGATAGATCTTTTGTCATTTTGCGTTTTAGTCTTCGCGAACTAACACCCTTTTTCCTATTTCAAATGTTGGGTCGCCAATAAATAATGTGTCTCCTTTAAGGATGAACTGCCGGCGCTGATCAGTACCAATATAATTGATCACAGATCCGCCTTTTACGTGGTGTGTTACAACAGAATTTACAGTATCGATTGAGTAGGTTCCAAAATAACCCCAGGCATTATCTAAAACGGCTCCTAATGTCAGTGGTTTAATGTATTCGGAGTCAGGAGGAACAGTTAAGGGTATTTCTGCTGAGCCGTTTAAATTGATGATCCCCGTACTGGTGTATGTGAAGAATCCTTTCGGGTGTAAGCCATAGGGATTTATCCATTTATGATTCATACTGTCATAGTCGGTATACTCAATCAATCTCCAGGTGCCTACTAATGAACTTCTTTCCTTATTACTGGGCATTCCTTTGTCATTGTTACAAGAAAAGACTACCATGACCGACAGCAACAGAAACAAACGCATTTCTTTCATAGGGAAGTTTAATAATTTATAATGATGGACGAAAGGATTGTTCGAATTAGCCAATGAGCCAATTAGCTAATTAGTCAATTGTTCAGCTCCTCCCAATACTCCGCCGCCCTTCTGGTATGCGGTATCACGATCGTGCCGCCAACGATATTGGCTACGGCGAAGATCTCATACATCTGCTCGGTACTGATGCCCAGCTCGTGGCATTTGCCGAGGTGATACTTGATGCAATCGTCGCAGCGCAACACCATCGACGCTACCAGACCCAGCATTTCCTTGGTGGATTTATCGAGGGCACCGTCTTCGTAAGTGTTGGTGTCCAAATTCCAAAGTCTTTTCATCACCAGGTTGTTCTTTCCCAGGATTACTTCGTTCATTTTTTCCCGGTACTCGTTGAACTCTTCCACTAATTTTCCCATTGTTATATTGATTTACGTTGTTAATTTTAGCCGCCCTGCAGGCAGGCAAAAGTACGCCACCCGTTAAGAACATATACTTTCCTTTAAACATTACCGCTCACATTTTCTTCCAATTTCTCCGTGACTCTCAATCTCATTGGTTGAATTTTCAAGTACGTAAGCGAACGCCAGAGCCACTCTGCTGGTCCAATTGTGAAATGTATAAACCACCAGCGACTTAGTAAAGCAAGTGAAATTATAATTGGCATCGCAATCATGAATCTTCCGAAAACACCAAGCGTTGTTAATTTCATCCCATAGCTTAATATCAGGGTAATTGCACCACATTGAAGCAGATAATTGGTCAAGCCCATCCTTCCGACAGGTGAAAGGAATGAGAATCGTTGTTTCCAAGTCGGTTCTTCAAGAACCAACGTAATGACTGCTACATAAGCTATTGCTGTTATCATTGCGCCTAAATTCCAGCACAGCCCAATCAATGAATCGACAAGTATTGAATAAGAGGCCGATTTAAGAATGCCAAAATAATCCAATATCGCAAAGGCAGTAGCAATAGCAACCATCGTCATACCTATTGGCACGCCATATTTTGTTACATGCTTCAGGAACTGGCGATTAGAAGCTATGTTATAAAAGATTCTTCTCCGACCAAAATACAGTCCCATTAGGAAAAGCGGAAGAGTTTCACTTAATATGCCATACCATAAAAAACGCTTCCAGGACCAGTTTGCAATTCCTGTCCAAAAATCATTCGCGTTCTTAACCACAAATTGCTTATAAGAACCAGAACGCATTTTTGCTAATTCGGCCCTTTGTTTCACCATTTCTTTTTGTGCCTGGGAGATTTCCATTTGAATTCTTTTGGCTACGACAACCTCTCCATTTCCCAATTGCATATTTATGGCAGTTACTTTACCAATTGAATCTTTCACAAAAGAGAAATGCGCATTATTAACTTGCAAAAAGAAGTCATGATCTGTTTCGGGCAGCCACTGCATCCGTCCCCCTCTTCCTTCTCCGAATAATTTATTCCCTTCTCTTGTAATAATAGATCTGCGGTTGGGCTCAATTTCATATACGCCAACATATGCATCAAGAATTGCACTATCAACTGGAACTATATGTGGTTTAGTCGTTATAGATGGATTTGAAGGTGTTAGTAAAAAATGATTTCTTGTCCAGGAAACAAAAAAACATAACAGCGCCAGAAAAGGCAACAACTTGCGGGGCAGCTTATGCAAAATCAAAAGAACAACACCCACCATTGCGTAATTATGCAATATATCTTGGCCAGTAAGAATCTGATTTATGAGCCCTATGATATAAAGTACAATGAGCCGGCGTATGTAGATAGACACAAAAGGGGCATTACGGTCTTCTGCTCTCAACATTTGAAAAGCAAAGCCTAATCCAAATAGAAAACTATAAATCGCCCTGAATTTTTCGTCTATGAAAAATGTGATAGGCCAGAAAACAAATTGGTCTAAAAGAGGCCTTTCCGTCCAGGGATTTAAATCCCGATGGTCAACGGTAAAATTGATGATAAGAATTCCAACTAATGCAACACCTCTGATAATATCAATTGTCTCAACACGTTCCTGGGGAACTAGAGGGACAAGCTTTTGTTGTAGCATGTCAGTTCATTTTCAAAATTGATTAATTTACTAAAGCTATTTAAAGGAGATCAATGATTCAGCTTAATACCGATTAGTGTTGTTTACTTGGCAGGTGTATAGCGTGCTCCTTGCTCATCGTCCTGAATGCCAGCACCGCACTGAAAATCAAAAGTAAGGCTCCCATGATAAATGGCGCACCCGGTAGCTGCATATGTCCGGGCCTCGTGAACCAGGCAAACAAATTGGTCATCAACAGTGGGCCTATAATGGTGGTAACGCTGATCAGACTGGTCAGGGCACCCTGCAACTCACCCTGCTCATTCGCGGGTATATGACCAGAGATATAGCCTTGCAGAGCAGGACCTGCAATTCCACCAAGGCAATACACCACCGTGAAGGCGTACATCTGCCAGCCCTGTTGTGCAAACGCAAATAGCAACATGCCGGCACTATAGATCAGCAATCCAACCAATACACTGTTGGTCTGTCCTAGTTTCGGAATCACGCGCCTAATCAACACCCCCTGCACGAAGGCCACCATCACGCCTACTACTGCAAGCGAGATACCCACCTGCGCTTCTGACCAGCTGAATTTTTGAATATTATAATAAGCCCAGGTGCTTTGCACCGCGTGTGAGGCTATGTAGAGCAGAAAAAATGAGAGGATCAGTCCTGCTACTGCCGGATAACTCCTCAACTTAACCAGAGACCCTACCGGGTTTGCGCGTTTCCAGTCAAAGGCGCGGCGATTTTCAGGAGCCAGTGATTCCGGCAAGATGAAATATCCATAGAGCCAATTGATGAAAGTTAATATGGCTGCCGCAATGAACGGTGCCCTTAATCCGAAATGCGCCAAGAGTCCGCCTACGGCCGGCCCAATGATGAAGCCTAGCCCGAATGCAGCGCCGATCATGCCGAAATTCTGCGCTCTTTTTTCGGGCGTGCTGATATCAGCAATATAGGCGGTGGCAGTGGAGAAACTAGCACCGGTGATCCCAGCGATCAATCTTCCTACAAACAACCAGAAGATAGTGGGGGCAAAAGCAGTGAACACATAGTCCAGTCCAAAACCAAACAGGGAGATCAACAGGATGGGCCTTCTTCCATAACGGTCACTGAGGTTGCCCATGATCGGGGAGAAAATAAATTGCATGATGGCATAAGCGAACATCAGCCAGCCACCATAGCGGGCGGCATCACTAAGGGTGCCATTGATCAGTGAGCGTATAAGTTGGGGGATAACGGGAATGATGATGCCAAATCCAATAACGTCGATAAGAATAGTAACAAAAATAAATCCAAGGGCGGGCGACCGTTTTTCATTTTGCCTCATGCCCTAAATTATCCAGAAATTCCCGATCGGCAAGAATAGACTGGGACGAGCAGTAAATAAAATTCCCGATCCGCAAGAATAGACCGGAACATGCCGCAAATAAAAAAGGCTCCTTCGCAGGAGCCTTAAAATTATTTGTAACTACGGGCAATTAATACCTTTTGTTAAAACCGCCGCTGCCGCCGCTTTTGCCGCCGCCGCCGCCATAACCGCCGCCGCCGCTAGGCCTTCCGCCGCCGCTACCGCCGCTGAAAGGTTTCCTTTCAGGACGCTGCTCACGTGGTTTAGCTTCTGCTACAGAGATGGTACGACCATCAACTTCTGCCTGGTCTAATTCGGCAATCGCTTTCTTGGCATCTTCATCAGATGACATTTCAACGAAACCGAAACCCCGGCTACGGCCAGAAAATTTGTCAGTAATTACTTTTGCAGAAGATACTTCTCCATACTCTGCAAAGATCTCCAGCAAATCCTGATCTTGGACTTGGAAGCTGAGATTGGACACGAAAATGTTCATTTCTAAAATTTAAATAACTAAAAAGGGAACTGACTTAGTAGAACGATAAGACGGAGGGCAAGAACATTGCGAACGACTTACAGAAGCATATAGGTCAGAACTATAACAAGGCAAAGGTAGCTATATAATTCAGTATTACAAGTTTTTCTGCTGTTTCACAATTTATTAAATATCCACCGAGTCATAAACCACTACTTTACTCCATAAAGCCGCACATTCCTCTATAAACTGAAGGTGTGTGGGATGGGTCTGATAGATGTCCTGGGCCGCTTTATCCTTAAATATGTTCAGCCAGGAGATGGAATAGGACCTGTCTATGACCCCCCGGTCGGTGTCTGCCGGCTGCCCGATATGGAAGATATCGATCTCTTTCACGCTGCTTAATTTCTCCAAACCCGCTACCAGTTTGGCCAGATCTTCTTTGCTTTCGGGATTTTTAAGCCAGAAATACACGTGATGTATAAACATGTTTTTACGTTTTATGATTTTTGAAAGATGATTTTTCAAGTCCTTGTTAGATCGGATTTCAATGATCAGTGTTTTTTGCTGAATTCCTTGACGCCCTCTACTATTTTTTTCGCCACCGCTTTATGAAATTTCGGATCGATGATCTTCTTTTCATCTTCCCGATTACTTAAAAACGCAACCTCCACGAGGCAATTCGGATATTCAACAGGACCACTTAACGCAAAATTAAAACTGCCCACGTTCCCATATTCTTTCAATCCCAGCCCTAACATCTTGTTCAACACTGCTACTGATAGCGGCCGGAAACCAACATAGCGATAAAAAGTGCTGGTGCCTTTTATGCTGTCAACCCCCGATGAATTGAGGTGCACACTGATCAGCAGATGCGGATTTTGCTCCCGCAAGGCAACGATCCGTTCTTCCATACTCAGGGTAGTATCGATCTCCCTGGTCATGTATATTTTCTTAACCCCCGCCTTCTTAAAACTTCTTTGCAATTCTTTGGCGATCAGCAGCGTATAGTTTTTTTCGAGGATCCCGGTAGTAGCTCCGGCTGCTCCCGTATTGGTTCCACCATGCCCAGCATCTATGGCGATCTTCCAGTTCTTCAGGTCCGCAGGTGGTGGCCGTTTGATTTTTATGAACAAGCGATTCTGCACGGAATCATAATAGATCGAATGTCCCCAATGAAGATCGTGTTTGAGTTTGATGTGCACGCGCAGCACATCATCTTCTATCTGCTCATACCAGGTATTCGTGATCTCGGTGGCCGATTTTAATTGGGTGATCCAATTGGTGTTTGAAGTAATGCCAAATATATCAACAGTCAGCGCAGCTGGACCAATCACATGCTGGCTCCGATAGGGCAATTTTTCATCGAGGGCAATACTTACATAATCAAAACTGGAATCCCCATACACTTTAAAACTGGAACTGAGGTAATAGTCCCTGGGAAGAAGCATGGGTGTGGCACGAACACTCGATTTAGGAATAAACGCGGTATGATTTTTCGAAAGCTGAACCCGGTAGTCGCCATTCACACTGTCCACCACTCGGAGCAATACATTTGAATCCAAATATCCCATCTTCGCACCGCCCAGTCTATCGTCACCCAATCCATATTCCATATATGCCAGTGGACCTATGGTTCTGCACAATTTCACGCCAAATTCCTGCGCACTTGAAACAAATCCGTAAAACAAGACAATAAGGGTACATAGTAGTTTCATATCAGCAAATTATGGAAAAAACTACGCAGGCAGGATTGGTAATTCTACGTGAACCCACCTGCGCTTTCACTGAATTTCCTATCAACTCTTAAAAAACTGTAATTCAGGAAGCAATTTGGCGTTTTAAGTATGTGCACGTTTACCCAAACCTTGTGAAATCGCTTAATTATGCAGCCTGAACAAATCGTTGGCGTCATAAGTATCTCTCTGCTGGTTCTATCAGTATCCCTACTCATGCTCAATTTAAAGGAGGGTAAATACTCATTTTTAGCACTCGCATTTTATTTTGTACAGATCATCTTGCTCGACCTGGTGGCTGTTAAGATCATTAGCCTCGGCCCAAAAACCGCATACTATGCGGGTGTAATGAATAACCTGCTGGATGCGCCCACCATGCTTATCTTCTTGTTGTATTTTGCCAAAAGCGAGAAATCGAAGAAACTCATGGCGATGGTACTCGGAGGTTTTGTAGTTTATGAAACCCTGATTTGGCTGATCCTGGGAATGAATAACAAATCTTTGATCCTGATCATCGGGCCTGGCCTCGCCATCGTCACGATATTTTCTTTTTACTTTTTTATTGATCTTATGAAGGGATCCATTTTTCAACGCAAGGATGTTGGGAAGGGATTTATCGCAGGCGGATTAGTATTCAGTTATCTCTGTTTCCTGTTCATCTACGTGATTTTCTATATCATGAAATCGCCGCATATTAAAGACATCTATACGATCTATCATGTCACCTTTATCATCTGGTGCCTCACGCTGATCATCGGCGTATCACTGATCGCCAGGGGCAAAAAGGCCAAACCTCCCATTCGTGTAGAGAAGACCAGGAAGGAAGACCCAAATGCTTTCCAATACCTCTAAAAAAGAAGAGGCGGCATTCCAAACAGAATACCACCTCTCTCATGTTTAATATCTTCCTAATTAAAAAGGATATTTGTTTGCACTGATCAGCACGTCAGCAATTCTGCGTCTGGCATCCTTACTATTGAATGGCTCGGCTTTACTAAAACGCTTAACACCCAATAACATCATCCGTTGCTCGTCGCCTGATGCAAACGCATTAATGGCATCTTTGCCCGATTTATTGATCCGGTCAGCAGCATCATACAAATAAGTCTTTGCCATATCCGTAAATATCGGAGCCCTTGGATCAGCTTTCATGGTGGCTTTCATGGCCCTCAGCAATCCGCCTTCGGCATGAAAAACTTCGATGGCCATATCTGCGATATTCATCAGAATTTCCTGCTCTGTTTCCAGTTGCATCATCAGCTTTTGTGCTGCAGCACCTGCCACCAGCAAAATCGTCTTCTTCAAATTGCGAATCAGTTTTCTTTCAGATGCAAAAGCAGAATCATCAACATCTCCAAAATCTGGAATACTCATCAATTCTTTTTGGATGGCCATAGCAGGACCCATCATATCGAGCCTGCCTTTCATGGCACGCTTCAACACCATATCAACGGCCAACAGCCTGTTGATCTCGTTTGTCCCTTCATAGATTCGGTTGATCCGGCTGTCGCGGTAAGCTCTTGAAATATTATATTCTGCACTGAAACCGTTTCCGCCATGTATTTGTACGCCTTCGTCCGCCACATAATCTAGCAACTCACTTCCGAATACTTTCAGGATGGCACATTCGATGGCAAATTCCTCTGCAGCACCGAGCAGCGCTTCTGCATATGATTGTCCACTGGCCAGCAGATCTTTTTCTTTCTCCTCCACCCAACTTGCAGTGCGATATAAGGCTGTTTCGCAGATCCAGACCCTGATCGCACTTTCTGCCAGCTTATGTTTAATGGCGCCGAAATTTGCGATGGGCTGTTTGAATTGCTCGCGGGTATTGGCATACTGCACTGTGATATCAAGCGCCCTTTTTGAACCGCCCAGCGTGGCTGCACATAATTTCAATCGGCCAATATTCAGGATATTGAATGCGATCACGTGGCCCTTGCCAATTTCTCCAAGCACATTTTCGACGGGTACCTTACAGTCCTGGAAATAGAGCTGCACGGTTGAGGACCCCTTAATACCCATTTTTTGTTCTTCGGGTCCCTGGGTAAATCCTTCAAATCCCCTTTCTACGATGAAAGCGGTGAATTTATCGCCATCAACTTTTGCAAAAACAGTATAAACATCTGCAAAACCCCCATTGGTGATCCAGCATTTTTGTCCGTTTAATAAATAGAATTTTCCATCCTCACTCAGTTTGGCGGTTGTTTTTGCGCTCAGCGCATCGGAGCCGGAATTGGGTTCAGTGAGACCGTAAGCGCCTTTCCATTCGCCCGTTCCCAGCTTCACTACATATTTTGCTTTCTGTTCCGGGGTTCCGAAATAAAGGATGGGCAGGGTGCCAATACCTGTGTGTGCGGCTATGGCTACCGAGAAAGAATGTCCGCCGCCAAGTCCTTCATTGACAATGGTGCCGGTGATAAAGTCTTTACCCAAACCGCCTAAATCTTCAGGAATGGAAGTGCCGAGCAATCCCTGTTCACCTGCCTTGTCCATCAGTGAAGGCATGAGCCCGGGTTCAAGATTATCGATCCTGTCCAAGATGGGATATACCTCGCTATCCAGGAAAGAAATGCACATATCCATGACCATTTTCTGCTCTTCAGAGAAATCTTCTGGTGTAAACAAGTCCTCAGGAACACTTTCCCTGATCACCCATTCGGCGCCTTTTAAAGCATGTTGAGTTTGAATATCCGTAGCCATAGTGTTTATGTTTAGTATGATGATGATTTATTTAAGATTGTCGTACACCCTTTGCAGCACCGATTTACATAGTTCGATGTCTTTCGGATCCACACCGTCCAGCGCCTCGTTCAGGGTTTGGTTTGCCAGTTCCATAGACTGTTCCTGCAGTTGCCGGGCCGTATCCGTCAGATAGATCAGATTTCGTCTCCGGTCCTCTTTCGAAGAGATCCGCTTCACCAGTTTCAGCTTCTCGAGATTGTCTACCAGCCTGGTAATGCTGGGTTTATCCCTGAAAGTGGCGTTGCAGAGCTCCTGTTGGTTAAGTCCGTCCTGTTTCCATAAATGGTACAGTACACTCCACTGTTCGATCGTGATCTCCACCCCGTTTTGCTTAAAATTCTTCTGCAGCCGGCGGGCAATTGCCGTGGACGCCTTGCCCGTGATAAAGCTGTATAACTCCCCTCTCTTAAATTGGTTGTTTGGCATATTGTTAGTTATGCAACTAATTCGAAATTACAAAATTTTTCTACTATTGTGCATAATTTTTTTGAACCCGGATGCCCAATAACTCAGGGTTTAACATACTTTTGAATTCCTACCCCCCTTTGAAAGCTTCCCTTTCGCTCTGACCCCAGAAAGACATTTATCAATCACCTGGTTAATTGTGTAGCATGTTTCGCAGGATATTTCTTATCATCCCGCTGTCCATCTTGATGGTGTTGGGGGTAAAGGCGCAGTACAAAATAGTAGTCATCGGCTCATCAACTGCCGAGGGGCAGGGTTCATGGCCTACAGAAGACTCCAGCTGGGTAAGTCGCTTAAGAAAATCATTCAATAAGAACACAACCGATGGCCTCGATACTTTAGTCTACAACCTTGCCTTGGGTGGCACAAATACGTTTAAGGGAAGAGAAAACGGATGTGCGGATTGCCCGGCTAATCTCCAACCAGATCCTATTCG
>JANMHK010000021.1:0-17711 GCA_031375135.1 Sphingobacteriales bacterium
ACCCCACCATCTTGCGGATGATGTTCATGATGCCGGTGATCCAACTGGCTATCTTACCATTAGCGGCAGACTATGAAGTGAAAAACGTTCGGATTGCCATTCTTGATCACGATAAAAGCAGTTACACTGCCCAACTGATCCAAAAAATAGGCAGCACGGATTATTTTACCATTGACCTCTATGCAAAGGATTTGAAGGGTGCCATGCAAGAGATCGAGCATGACCGGGCCGACATGGTGTTGGAGATCCCTGCAGGATTTGAGCGGGACCTTGTGAAGGAGGACAAGGCCGACGTATACCTCGCCGTGAATGCGATCAATGGAGTGCGAGCCGGTCTGGGTTCGGGCTATTTGTTGAATATTCTGCGGAGTTATAACGACGAGCTTCGGGTGAAATGGATCCAGATGCCGCGCATGAATACAGAGCCAAGGATCGCCACCACTTTTTCTACCTGGTACAACGTTCATTTGAACTATCAACGTTATATGGTGCCCGGTATCCTGGTGATTTTGGTGACCATGGTTTGTTCTTTCCTTGCCTCACTGAACATTGTAAAAGAGAAAGAAATCGGGACCATTGAGCAGATCAATGTAACGCCCATACGTAAACATCATTTTATTCTTGGTAAGCTGATTCCATTTTGGGTGATGGGACAGATCACGCTGACCCTGGGTTTTATCATTGCACGCGTCATCTATGGGATCGTGCCGGAAGGGAATATCCTGGTGATCTATGCCTTCTCCAGTGTATATATGCTTGCCATACTTGGGCTCGGGTTGTTGGTGTCCACATTTGTACAAACCCAGCAACAGGCCATGCTGATTTCATTCTTTATGATGATGGTCTTTATCCTTCTCGGAGGACTTTATACATCCATTGAAAGTATGCCTCAATGGGCGCAGTATATCGCCGCAATCAACCCGGTTTCTTACTTCATAGAAGTGATGCGGATGGTATTTTTAAAGGGAAGTTCCCTTTCAGATATTTCGAGGAATCTCGGAATCATTGCCCTATTTGCCGTGGTTTTTAATACCTGGGCGGTGTTCAGTTATAGGAAGCGGAGTTAGGGGCAAACATCTAAGCTCCTAATCCTATCATTAAAAAAGCCGATGCATGTGACGCATCGGCTTAGAAGTTTGAGAAAAATTGATGTTACTGCAAGTTGATCGACAGGGTAGTCACGGCACCATCAGTTACCGTAGCGGTAACAGATTTTGCAGTACAGCCTGCAGAACCGGCTGAAGGGGTGGCTGTCACAGAATATGTTCCTGCATCAAGTCCCTTAATCATAAATAGCCCATATGCATTGGTATTGGCAGATAAGGTATTGGTGCTGGGAGCAGGGCCGGTGAGTGTAATGGTGGCATTGGCGCATGCAGCAGGACTTACCGTTCCTTTAACTGAACCACCTTCTGCTTCGAGATAACTGCGGATCACGGGCTTCAACATATATTTTCCACTGCCTGTGGTAACGATAGACTTCGCCACGTTGAAATCAAGCACGATTTTGTACAACAGTCCTTCTTCCACCTCCTGTTGAATGTTAAGTTTCAATCCGGATTGCTGGGCACTGGGTGTTTCCAATGGCATGGCAGCCGCAATTCCTTCTACTTTAACTGTGTTGCCGTTGCCGTGTATTAACCGCAACTGATGGATCTTGGCGCCCGCAGGGACTTCAGTGTCAACTAAAATAGCTTCCTGCCCACCCGTCAGTTTCAACAGGTCATAGGTTTTTCGCGCTACCATCGGTAATGTTTCCCATCCCTGGTCATTGCTGGCTGACCAGTTCATTTCAACGCCAACTACTTCGATATTGACCTCCTGATAGTCGCCCGGCGCGTCTACCATCGCAATTTGTAACCGTGCTTTCCCCGCACTGCTCTTATCTGAGCACGAGATAAAGAAAAGGGCCGATAGAAATACAATGAGTACAGAAAGCCTTGTGTTCATATGAAGAATATTTATTCTTCTTACTATCCAAGAACCTTACCAAATACAGTAAGATGGGTTGACGAGATATCCACATCATTGTTATGGGCTGAGGGTCAGCGGAAAGAAGCAGCAATAGTAAATGTTAAATCATTTAAGGAGATATTCTGTTCTCACAGTAACAGATGCGGTTTTTAATTTATCCATAGTATTAAACGAACCGCCATAGCTGAAATTTTCATTTTTGTTCTTACCCGTGATTTGAAAAATTCCCATAGTAGATTTCTTTAGCCTACCAAGTTGGCTTCCGGCGCTCTGGGCAATGGTAGCGGATCTCGCTTTTGCATCTTCCGAAGCCTTGGCCAGGAGGTCCATTTTAAGATCTGCCAGTTTGGTATAGAAATACATGGGTGGCGCGGAATTGAATTCAATTCCTTTTTCAATCAGTGGCCCTACTTCCCTTGACATCTTCTCCACTTTATCAATGTCCATCGACTCAATCTTTACCCTTTGGGTAAGCAGGTATCCCGCAAAATTGCTGGCGATAATACTTCCATTCCTGTCGTAACTGTTGTTGACTTCTTTCAAAATATCTACCGCTGAGAAGACCAGTGCAGAGTCTCCAATTCCTTTTCCCGAAAAGTAGGATCTGATCTCATTTTCGTCATTTTTCAATCCGGCATAGGCGTCTTTCAGGGAAATGTTTTTGCGACTGAAAGAACCCTCCCATACAATCAGGTCGCTCACGAAATCTACTTCCGCCAAGCCCACCACGGCTACGTTTTCATTTGATTTAAACTTGTAATTGTAGGCATTGCCAAGCAGAACAACAGATAAGATCACGGAGAGGCCAACGATCAGGACGGATAGATAACTTTTCATGTTTGTATTTAGGCTTATTGAATATAGATACAAAAAGAATGATTCCCCATACTCGAAATGGTTAAATATTTCCAAAATGGTTAACAGTTGTAACTTGCTTTCATAACGCACCGATATGATTTTCACGCTCACCATGAATCCCGCTTTAGACAAAAGCACCTCTTTTGATAACCTGGTCCCGGAAAAAAAAATTCGGTGTGGCCAGTTAATTTTAGAAGCTGGCGGCGGCGGGATAAACGTGAGTAAAGCGATCAATAAATTAGGGGGTGAGAGTATTGCCGTGTTTACGTCCGGGGGTACCAATGGGAAAACAATAGAAAGCCTTTTGTCGGCGTTGGACATATCGTTTGTCGCTGTTCCCATCAAAGAAAATAGCCGCGAGAATTTTTCAGCAGCGGAATCATCTACCAATGCCCAGTACAGATTTGTGATGCCCGGACCAGTCATGGAACCTGAAGAGATTGAACGTTGCCTGCAGGTACTTACGGATATGGATCCCCGGCCCTCCATCCTCGTTGCCAGCGGAAGTTTGCCCGAGGGCGTGCCGGATAATTTCTTTGCGCGATTGGCTTGTTTTTGTCGTGCTCACCAAATCAAACTCATCGTAGACACTTCTGGCGCGCCGTTAAAACAAGCATTGGAAGAAGGCGTGTTCCTGGCGAAACCGAATCTCGCTGAACTGAGTTCCCTGGTAGGCGCCGAAAGTCTCCAGCTTAGCGAAGTAGATGATGCTGCCCTGCAGTTTATCAATGCAGGCCAATGCGAAGTGATGGTGGTTTCACTGGGTGCTGCGGGCGCGCTGCTGGTCACGAAAGATTGGGTGGAACAGATCGTTCCGCCTACTGTGAAAAAACTAAGCACCATTGGCGCGGGCGACAGCATGGTGGCTGGAATGGCCTGGAAGCTGGACTCCGGCAGCAGTTATTCAGAGATGTGCAGATTTGGGGTGGCTTGTGGTACCGCGGCAACGATGAACCCGGGTACGCAGTTGTTTCATGTAGACGATGTGAACAGGCTGTATGAATGGATCAGGAGAAAAGGCTAGCATCACGACTGCATGGCATAGACAATGATATTGACACCGAACTTGGTATTGTCTTCCGCAAGAAATCTTTTATTCCTGAAATCATAATCCCACTCGCAGCCATAATCTTTATTGCTGTACAAAACGCCAATACGGCCATTGATATAAATGGCTTTCAGATAATCGTGCACCAGGTCATCGCCCCAGCCGTTTAATTCAAAAGAGGTGGTAGGCGGGCCTTTTTCAAACTCAAAAAACGACCGGTAGATCTCGTGGTTGTTAGGGATTTTTTGCAAAGATGACTTCCCGAACAGGTTGGACATCTGCGTTTCAAAGGAACGGGCAAACAGTCCATCGATATCGTGGTTGCAATCGTCCACAAATACAAAACCCCCGTTGTTGACATAGTTTTTGAAATTGGCAGCTTCCTGGCCACTGAATTGAACCAGTTTATGCCCGCTCAGGTAGCAGAACGGCGAGTCAAATACATCGTTCGAACCGAGGTCCACCTGTTTTTCGTTGAGGTTGACCGGGATGGTGGTGTATTCAATCAGGGAGTTAAGGATATTGGCCGGCATACGCTGGTCCGTGTTCCAATCCCCCGAATTATATTTGATCCTTGTAAATGTGAATGTTGATCTGACCATTTAACCTTCATTTCTAACCTGCGACGGAACTCATTTTTTTGCCATCGATTTTTGCCCTAATTTCCTTCGTCCAGGATATTAACCTTCATTAAAACTAAGTCATTGGAATTAACTGACAGCAAGGTCGATGCTTTATTAGGCAAACTATCAGGGTTGAAAACAGAGATACAAAAGGTGATCGTGGGGCAGGATATTGTGCTCGATGAGCTCATTGTTGCCCTGCTGGCGGGCGGTCATTGCCTGCTTGAAGGCGTTCCCGGCCTCGCGAAAACACTGATGGTCAGAACCATGTCCCAGGCCTTGCACCTGAGCTTCAGGCGCATTCAGTTCACCCCCGACCTGATGCCAACAGACATTATCGGTACTGAAATATTGGAAGAAGATCACGCTACCGGTAAACGGTTTTTTAAATTCAACCAGGGACCCATTTTTGCGAATATGGTGCTGGCCGATGAGATCAACCGTACACCGCCCAAAACACAGGCAGCGCTGTTGGAAGCCATGCAGGAATTTGAAGTGACCTACGGGGGACAGACCTATCCGCTGGACCGACCATTTTTCATATTGGCCACACAGAACCCTATTGAGCAAGCCGGCACTTATCCGCTTCCGGAAGCGCAGCTCGACAGATTCCTGCTTTATGTGCGGATCGGATATCCATCAGCAACCGAAGAACAAGATATCCTTAGTGCCACCACAGGAAATAAGAAAGTCACGATCAATCCCATACTTGATGCCAGTGAGATCATTCAACTACAAAGTTTTGTACGTGACATCAGCATCAGTGATGACCTGGTGAAATATGTCACGGCGCTGATCAGGGCAACCAGGCCAGATACCAGTCATGTTCCTTATGTTAAGGAATGGGTACGTTGGGGCAGCGGGCCAAGGGCAGGCCAGGCACTGATCCTAACGGCAAAAGCCAGGGCCATGTTGAAAGGCAGGTATGCGGTGACATTGGAAGATCTCCATGCCATGGCCTATCCAGTTTTGAGGCATCGGATCCTGGTGAATTTTAAGGCAGAGGCCGAGAATATACAATCAGATGACATAACAGCAACGCTGCTTAAAGAAGTTGAACGTCCGAAGGGCAAGCTGGATTAAGACGAGGTTATGAGCAGGTTAGCAGATCCGAAAATTTTAATGGCGATTAAAGATCTCCCACTGGCTGCGAAAACCACGGTGGATGGATTCCTTACAGGGCTGCATAGCAGCAGTGTCAAGGGTGTGGGCATGGAATTCAGCCAGTACAGAAGTTACCAGGCGGGAGATGATCTGCGCCGATTGGATTGGAAAATGTTCGCGCGCAGCGACCGCTACTATATCCGGGAGTCGGAGATCGAAACCAGTATTTCCTTAAGGATCATCGTAGATGCCAGTGCATCCATGTTGCATGAGGACAGTGGATTTTCAAAGATCGAGTACGCGAGATATACGGCAGCATCCTTAGCCTACCTCGCGAAATTGCAGGGCGACACCATTGGATTATATGTGTTGCAGGAAGGCGAGTTGGTGAATCTGCCATCACGAAATGACAGTCAGCATTTGGCGCGGATCTTCTATCAGTTAGAGCAGATCGATGCAGCAGGCCATTTTACAGAACCCCGAGTTTATAAAGATATCATCGGTGGGAGTAACAGGCGGGAACTGGTCATCTTCATTACTGATTATTATGAAAAAAATGGCGAGATCAGCGAACTCATCCAGTCGTTATCCGAAATCAAACACGAGCTCATCGTACTGCAGTTAATGGGACGTAACGAAATGGAGATGGAATTTTCCGGATATACTTCTTTGCAGGATCTTGAAACCGGCGAAGTAGTTCGTGTAGATCCGGAGCAGGCTAAAAAACTGTATAAAGAGAATCTCGATCATTATCTTGCCCGCATCCGCACATCGCTATTAAACAGGAATGTGTTTTATGAGCTGGTGATGATGAATGAGCCGCTTGATAAAGTACTCACCGATTTTTTGAAACTCAGGAATAAACGAGGACGATAATTTGATCAGTCTGACATCCTCCATATGGCTTTGGGCGATTGCAGGGATCATGATTCCTGTACTGATCCACTTGTGGAATATCAGAAAAGGAAAAACGCTGAAGATAGGCAGCGTTTCTTTTTTTAGTGAGACGCCAGTCTCGCGTGCCAGGAGTATACGTATATCGGATCTACTGTTGCTGGCGGTGAGGTGCCTTCTTTTTATCATGTTGGCTATTTTAATTGCCCGGCCTTTGTTGTTGTCGCGCTTATCGCCCGGTGAAAAAGGCTGGCTGCTCATGGAAAAGAAAAACATGAGCAAGGTCTATCAGCAATATGGCCAGGAGATTGATTCGTTGATGCGGCAGGGTTATGAGTTGCATGAATTGGCTAGTGAGTTCAGAAGCATGAAAATCAGTGATAGCAGCACTAGCGGAAATGATGCTGTTTCTTATTGGTCACTGCTGCAGCAACTGCAGCGAAAGATACCTGCGGGTTTGGCTGTTCATGTATATACGGATGACAAGCTGAAAAGATTTGAGGGCGAAAGGCCTTCACTTGCACTTGACCTGCAATGGAAAATGGTTCCTACAAACGATCTGTCCAGTTGGATAGAATCGGTTTATTGGAGTTATGACGACAGCATCGTAGTCGTAAAAGGACTTAGCACCCGAAAGGGTACATCGTTCCAACAAATGGTGTTGGCAGCATCAGATCCATCGATCAGCAAAGCACCGTTACGGGTAGATTCGTTGCTTGTTGACACGAGTACGTTGCGCATTGGAATTTATGCCGATGCGGGAACTCCTGATGCACGCTACCTTGCAAGCGCCATTGAAGCCGCTAAAGAATATTCAAAACGAAAGATCAATATCGAATTCATCCGGGATGCAAATAGCATTAAGGGGAAAGACTGGTTGTTCTGGTTGTCCCGCGACAAAATTCCAGGTCAGGTCGGGTCAAAAAATCAGTTCGGCTACGCAGGTGGCCGGGAATTAAAAACCAGAACTGCATTTGATAAAGGCAATGGCGACCTCATACCCGTTTATCGGTTGTTTTCGGATTCCTCATCCAACGAAATTGGCAAGCGGTGGAGAACGGGTCATGGTGAATTGATCTTGCAGCAAATCCAGAACAAATGGATATTTTATTCGCGTTTCCATCCAGGCTGGAATGATTGGGTATGGAACGAAGGCTTTCCGCAGTTTGTATTGGATCTTTTATATCCATCAGATCATTCACCTGGAATCGATAACAGAACCATAGACGCACAGCAACTCTTACCACTGTTGAAGGCGAATCAAGAAACCAGGGCTGGCATGGTGTCCAAAGATATTTCACATTGGTTTTGGTTACTCGCACTTGGCCTGTTCCTGTTTGAACGCGTGTTGGTGTATCAAAAACAAAAAAACCAGCATGGCTGATCGCGAACGACATATCATTGATCGGTTGAAAAAAGACTGGACCAGCAGGCTCATCGTTTCCTCTATCCTCATTGCTGTGGCGGGTACCATTATTTCTTCAGTGCTGATCTTGAAAATATTTACCGGGGGTTGGATTTGGATTTCTGCTGCAGCTGCGCTCTCTGCTATCGTTTCCTATTATCTGTGTTATACCAAAATATCGTCCCGCGACGTCTCGTCGTACCTCGACAAAACCCAACCCGTTGTTGAAGAAAGTACCTGGCTATTGGAGAAGCCGGAATCGGAATTGAATTATTTTGAAAGAAGGCAGGTTGACAAAATTAAAAAAGCGCTTCCGGAAAAAATTGCCCTGCCACCCGCTATCAGGAAGAAATGGAATCTTGCCATCGGTTCATGTATCGGTGCACTGGCATTTGCTTTCGTGATGTATTTGATACCGGTGTACCCCACGCAGCTAATCCCATCATCCCAACAAAATAAACCCGAACTCGCAAACGAGACGAAGTTGCCGGGGATCTCAAAAGTCTCCATTACTGTTTTGCCCCCCGCATACACTAGCAAGCCTTCCAGGAAGCAGGAGCGCTTCAACATTGAAGCGGAAGAAGGTGGCACGATAGAATGGTCGTTAAGCACGAGCATGCCCGCAGACAGTCTCTTATTGGTTTTTAATGATAGTGCTGAGATCGTCATGAAACCGGGGCCCGAAAAAACTTCCTGGTCGGCCAAAAAGGTGTTACGAGCATCCGGTTTCTATCGAGTAAAATTGGGCGAACAGTTGTCGGAGTTTTATCGGCTCGATATGATCAAGGACCAATTGCCCGAGATCACCGTTCATGCCCCTGCCTCCAATTCCACCATTGAACCGGGGATGTTGTACAAGACCTTGGTTGACGTTTCTATCCATGATGACTATGCGATTTCTTCCACAGCTATCGTAGCCACCATTGCATCTGGCTCCGGGGAATCTGTAGCGTTTCGCGAACAGCGGATTCCTTTCGGAGGTTTTGCATCGGGCAGAACGGCCTATCGTTTTAACAAAACAATTGACTTGCAGCAATTGAAAATGGCAGCGGGGGATGAATTATATTTTTATGTATCGGCCACAGATAATCATAACCAGGAAAAACGATCAGATGTTTTCATTGTTCGGATAGAAGACACGGCGCAGTTGATGAGTCTTGAAGGACTGGCATCGGGGATCGACATCAAGCCGGAATATTTCAGAAGCCAACGACAGATCATTATTGAAACGGAACAGTTGTTGAAAGATCAGGGCAGTATGTCCAAAGAAGCATTTAGCGCAAAGAGTAACGACCTGGGCACGGATCAAAAACTGCTTCGATTGAGGTACGGTAAATTCCTGGGCGAGGAAACGGATGCCGAGATAGGAGGGCATGAACACGAAGGCGATGAAAAAGAAACGGATGTTGGAGCGATCATGGATAGCTATACCCATCAGCACGACAATTCGGAAGATGCAAGCTTTTTTGATGCAGAAACAAAAAAACAACTGAAGGCCACACTGGCTGAAATGTGGAAGGCTGAACTGCAATTACGTACGATTAAACCCAGGGATGCATTGCCTTTTGAATACAAGGCACTGCGGTTGTTGAAAGACCTGCAACACAAAACGCGGGCCTATGTTTCCAAGACCGGTATTAAAACTACGCCACTTGATCCGGGTAAGAGATTAACGGCAGACCTGGGCGGCATTCAACAACCGGTTGCGATCCGAAAAAAAGGCTCATTGGCTGACGAAGTGACCATGCTCCGACAGGCGCTGGGCGCATTAGAGGAATTGAGGAGTGGTGAAAAAATATCGAATGAGACACTGGCTATGCTACAGGCAGCCCAAATTAAGATTGGTGAACAGGCAAGTCGCGAGCCCGGAAAATATTTGCAAGCTTTTTCGGCCATGAACAGGATCCTGAAAAATGAGTTCAACCCGGCGGATCTTGATCAGGCAGGGATGGGGATCATGCGGGCCATCAACATAACAGGGCCATCGCCAGTGAAATCAAAGTCTGGGCCGGACATCAAGCTATCGGATCGATACTTTAAAAAAATCTCGGTTATCCATGAATGAGTGGAACATCATAGCGGGTCTGTTATGCCTGGTGCTCCTCATTTTCCTCATTTGGAAAGAGTGGTCCAGGAAGAAAAGAGAGTACCTGATCGCCAGGCTCGCAGCTACGGTAGTAGCGGTACTGTGCTTATATTTTTTGGCTGTGCCGCCCAGTTATTTAAAAAAGATCGAGCAGGCCGGGAATAGTTTGATCCTGCTAACAGAAGGCGCATTGAACGATAGTGTTCGCGCAGTTCCGGGTTATGATAAAATGCCCGTGTTTGATCTGCGAAAAACAACGATCATCGATGAGATCCCAAAAAGCCATCCCGGCGTTAATACCATCCATGTTTTTGGTTATGGATTGGAGTCTCATCAACTGGGTTTATTAAAGGATCAGTCGATCATCTTCCATTCTACCCAAGCCCCCGATGGATTTTCGCGGTTGCAATATGAAGCCGAACTCGAGCAGGGTGAGCGAATGGTGTTGGAAGGGCAGTTTAATGTCAAGGATACGACTAGTGTAAGGATTGTATTGGCTGCATTTGGTGTTACCCTCGATTCAGCAGGCCTTGATCCTGCGGGAAAGTTTCATCTTGAACAAATTCCTGCGCATGTAGGTCGTGCACTGTATTCATTGATCGCCCTGAAGGGGAAGGATACATTGGAAAAGCAGCCCCTGCCCTTGCAGGTGAATGAGCAAAAAAAGTTGAGGCTCTTATTTCTTAATTCAGCACCCGGATTTGAGTCGCGGTTTTTAAAAGCCTGGTTAGCAGAAAAAGGTTATCCCGTAAGTAGCAGAACAAGGGTTAGTAAGATGGCCTATTCAAAGGAATTTATCAATGAAGACGGCGCTCGAATCGATGTAATTAGTGCAGCAGTCCTGGATCAGACAGATTGTGTGATCGTAGACGCCGGCGCATGGGCAACACTAGCCAGTGGTGAGCGGGCGGCTATTCAAAAAGCCATGTCCGAAAAAGGGCTAGGTCTGCTGCTTTGCATAGACGGCGGGGAAGCCTTTGCAGGCAGTCTATTTCGCTTTCGGTTAAGCCAGTTACCAGGTGGGGCTCAGCAGAAACTGGACCTGAAGCTGACAGATGGGGGGAAGGCATTAAAAACATTGAACACAGAGAATCAATTTGAGATCGTGGCGGCCGATCTTTCCCAATCACTGGTGGAAAACAGGGGTGGGAAATTATTTTCTGTTGCAGTGTCTGCAGGTCGCGGTCGGGTAGTGCTGAATGCAGTCAATTATACCTATAAATGGAGGATGCAAGGCTTTAACTACGACTATGATCTGTTCTGGTCTACACTGCTGAACAAGGCCCTGGGTAACCGTATAGAAGAACGCTGGAGTTTGGAATCACCCTGGGTGGTTGTAGACCAACCATTGACGATAACATTGGAGACAGCATCGGAATCGCCGGTTGGGCAGATCGCAGGACAGAAGGTTTATCTGGCCAACGATCCCCGATTCCCTTACCGCTGGCAGGGCCATTATTGGCCACGGACCGCCGGCTGGCAATCTTTCCTGAAAACTGATGGCAGTATGGATTGGTTCTACGTGTATGATAAAGCGTCGTGGTTACCGCTGAGAATGGATCAACGAATTGAAGGAACAAAGGATTTTGTTTCATCTGCCAGGCCGGGATCAGCGGCTATTGTTAAACAGGAAAGGATAGAAAAGAAACAGGTCCCCGCGATCATTTACTTGTTGCTTTTTATGCTTGCCGCCGGATTTCTTTGGTATGAGGATAAAAGGATGAGTGGTTAGTGAAGATTTACTTAATTTAATAGATTACGTTTTACAAAAACAAACAGGAGGATAGAAGTTGAAAAGGAAAAATTTTCTCCATATGTCTGCCATGAGTCTGGGTGCTATGATATTACCCCAGACATTCTTGTCAGGCAGGTCGATAGACCCTATGGAAGCATTGTATGAAAGAATTGATGTGGCAGCAAAAAAGCAGTTGGCCGATGTTGCCCTCAATGCCGCTAAATTGAAAGGTGCGAGTTATGCCGACATACGGATTGGCAGGTATCTCAATCAGTTTGTATCCGCCCGGGAGAACAAAGTGCAGGGAATATCGAATACGGAATCTTATGGTGCAGGTATTCGTGTATTGGCGAATGGTGCCTGGGGCTTCGCGGCCTCCGATGATCTAACTAAAGAAGGGATCGCAAAGCTTGCCGATAAAGCGGTGGCCGTTGCCAAAGCAAATTCCAAGATCATGGGCGAGCCTGTAAATCTGGCCCCTCAGAAAGGATTCGGCGAAGTGAGTTGGAAAGCACCCATCGAGCGGAATGCATTTGAAGTGTCCGTCAAAGAAAAGCTGGACCTGCTGTTGAATGCGAACAGTATCGCGATGCAGAACGGGGCGAATTTTGTCAACTCCCTGATCTTTGCCGTGAACGAACAGAAGTATTTTGCTTCAACTGACGGCTCTTATATCGACCAAGATATCCACCGTATCTGGCCTACGTTTACAGTGACCAAAGTGGATAAGGCTACCGGAAAATTTGATACCCGAACTGCATTCAGCTCACCGATGGGCATGGGCTACGAATATCTGGAGCCCGCTGCCAACCAAAAGGTTTCAGGCATAGTCACCCGGTATAAGCAGCGTTATGATATGCTGGAGGATATAAAAAATGCAACGGCAGATGTGTCTGAAAAAATAAAAGCAAAAACGGTTGAGCCGGGTAAATATGATGTGGTACTGGATCCATCGCATTTATGGCTGACCATACATGAGTCTGTAGGACATCCCACCGAGCTCGACAGGGTACTGGGCTATGAAGCGAATTATGCAGGTACCAGTTTCCTAACGCTCGATAAATGGCAGTCAAAGAAATTCAACTTCGGCAATAAGCTGGTGAATATAGTCGGCGATAAATTACAGCCCGGTTCACTCGGAGCAGTAGGCTGGGATGATGAAGGCGTAAACTGCAAACAATGGGACATCATCAAGGATGGCATACTAGTGGATTATCAGGCCATCCGTGACCAAGCTCATATAATTGGCCGACAGGAATCCCATGGTTGTTGTTATTCCCAGAGTTGGAACGATGTTCAGTTCCAGCGAATGCCCAATGTGTCATTACAACCTAATAAGGAAAAACGCAGCGTGGATGATCTGATCAAGAACGTGGAGAAAGGAATTTATATCATGGGCAACGGGTCTTTCTCCATCGACCAACAACGTTATAATTTTCAGTTCGGCGGACAAACCTTCTACGAGATCAATAAAGGCAAGATTACGGGTATGCTTCGCGATGTGGCCTACCAGTCTAACACGCAGGAATTCTGGAATTCTATGTCGGATATCGCCGATAAAGACGATTACCGTTTAGGTGGTTCCTTCAATGATGGGAAAGGACAACCTGCGCAGTCCAGTGCAGTATCCCACGGCAGTTCCACGGCCTGTTTCAAGAATGTAAATGTGATCAATACAGCCAGAAAAATATAAACCTCTTAGTATGCCAATTTTAAGTAAAGATGATGCCCTTGCGATCATGAAAAAAGCCCTTGGTTTTTCTAAAGCAGATGAATGCACCATCAATTTGGGTTGTTCAGATGAAGGCAATATCAGGTATGCGCGAAACGCCGTTTCTACGGCGGGTGAGCAGAGCCGGATGTCTTTGTCAGTCACCTCTTCATTTGGAAAAAGATCCGGATCTACCTCGATCAATGAATTTGACGATGCATCCTTAGAGAAAGTAGTGCGACGTTCCGAGGAACTGGCCAAGCTGGCACCAGAAAATCCTGAATACATGCCCTTGCTGGGCCCTCAAACCTATTTGGAATCTGTCACTTATAATCCAGTTACTGCTGCTTTGAATCCTGATAAAAGGGCGGACAGTGTGGCGAAGAGTTTAAAAGTAGCAAAAGAGGCAGGCCTTGAAGCAGCAGGCTTCCTGGAAAACTCTACTGGCTTCAATGCCACTTTAAATTCGAAAGGTCTTTTTGGTTATAACAAGTCTACCGATGTTTCGTTTTCTGTCACCTTGCGTAACCAGGAAGGCACGGGCTCTGGTTATGCTTCGAAAAGTTATAACGATGCCGGCAAGTTGGACACGCTGGCCCTGACGAAGATAGCAGCTTCAAAGGCAAGAGGTTCTGCTGCTGCCAAAGCTATTGAGCCTGGAAAATATACGGTGATCCTCGAGCCTTTGGCGGCTAGTGATATGATCGGCAATATGATCCAGGGTTTTGATGCCCGTACGGCAGATGAAGGTCGTAGTTTTATGAGCAAGAAAGGTGGCGGAACCCGGTTGGGTGAAAAACTGTTCGACGATAAAGTAACTTTTTATTCGGACCCACTGAACCCTGATCTTCCATTCTCCACTTTTTCGGGTGATGGGTTGCCGCAGAAAAAAACAGTGTGGGTGGAAAATGGCGTAGTGAAGAACCTCGGTTACTCACGGTACTGGGCCCAGCAGAAAGGAGTGCAGCCACTGCCAAGTCCCAACAGGGTGATAATGGAAGGTGGAAAATCGTCTATTGAGGACATGATCAAAAGCACTGAAAAGGGCATCCTGGTGACCAGGTTCTGGTATATCCGTTTTGTTGATCCCCAGACTTTATTACTGACCGGACTGACCAGGGACGGAACTTTTTATATTGAAAATGGAAAGATCAAATTCCCGATAAAGAATTTCAGGTTCAACGAGAGCCCGGTTATCATGTTGAACAACCTGGAAGAATTGGGTAAGCCTGAGCGTACGGGGAATATGATTGTACCGCCGATGAAGATCAGGGATTTCACTTTCTCGTCTTTGTCGGACGCCGTTTAGTTTTTTGAGCATCCTATCATCATTAAATATTTCATTTTGAAAAGAAGAGATTTTCTGCAGTATGCGGGTTTGGGTGTTGGGGCCACCGTGTTTCAATCTATGCCGGTTTTCGGCAGGGACATTTCCATTGAGGAATCACTGACACCTGTAGACACGGCCCTCAAAAAGCGAATGGCCGATGTGGCTTTGAATGCTGCGCGCTCGAAGGGTGCCACCTATACCGATGTGAGAATTGGCCGGTACCTGAATCAGTTTTTGGTGACCAGGGATAAGAATGTAGAGAATACCGTGAATACGGAATCTTATGGTATGGGCGTGCGTGTGATCGCTAACGGCTCCTGGGGCTTTGCCGCCACGGATAAATTAGATGACGATAGCATTGCCAAGGCTGCTGCACTGGCGGTACAAATCGCAAAAGAGAATTCGCGGTTGTTGACTGAACCTGTGCAGCTGGCTCCCCAGAAAGGATACGGAGAAGTGAGCTGGAAAGCACCTATTCAAAAAAATGCATTTGAAGTGCCGATCAAAGAAAAAGCAGATCTGCTGCTGGCAGTTAATAATGCCGCCCTCGATAATGGAGCCAGTTATGTAAACTCGATATTATTCCTGGTGAATGAGCAGAAGTATTTCGCATCAACGGACGGCTCTTATATTGACCAGGACATTCATCGTATCTGGCCAACTTTTTTCATTACGAAGGTAGATGCCAAATCAGGAAAATTCGAAACCCGACAGGCCTTAAGCTCGCCTATGGGCATGGGTTATGAGTATCTGCAGTCTAATCCAAAAGACGAGATCAAAACTGTGACCACGCTGTATAATAAAGGGTATGATATGTTGGCAGATGCCAAAGCAGCGGCTAGGCAAACAGTTGAAAAGATTTCTGCCAAATCAGTGGAGCCGGGCAAGTATGATCTTATCCTGGATCCTTCCCATTTGTGGCTAACTATCCATGAATCAACAGGGCATCCAACGGAGTTGGACCGGGTGTTGGGCTATGAGGCGAATTATGCCGGCACCAGTTTCCTGACCCTTGATAAATGGGAATCCAGGAAGTTCAATTATGGCAACAAGAACGTAAATATTTTTGCCGACAAAACCCAGCCTGGCTCATTGGGGGCGGTGGGTTATGATGATGAAGGTGTGAAATGTAAAGAATGGGATATCATCAAGGAGGGTACGTTGGTGAACTACCAGGCGATACGTGATCAGGCCCATATCATTGGACTTCAAGAATCTCAGGGTTGCTGTTATGCAGATAACTGGAGCAGCGTTCAGTTCCAGCGGATGGCCAATATTTCGTTGAGACCGGGTAAAGCCAGGCTGAGTCCTGAGGATATGATCAAGAATGTAGAAAAAGGAATTTATATCATCGGGGATGGTTCATTCTCTATCGATCAGCAGCGGTATAATTTCCAGTTTGGGGGTCAGTTGTTTTACGAAATCAAGAACGGCAAGATTGTGGGCATGTTGAAAGACGTATCGTACCAGGCCAACACCCAGGAATTCTGGAACGCCTGCGCCGCGATCGCAGACGAGAGGGACTATCGACTTGGTGGATCTTTCTTTGATGGCAAGGGCCAGCCGGGGCAATCGAGTGCCGTATCCCATGGTTCTTCCACAACGCGTTTCAATGGAGTTAATGTAATAAACACCGCAAGAAAATTATAACATGGCAATTTTAAATAAAGAAGAAGCCCAGGCCGTACTGAAGAAAGTACTCAGTTATTCAAAGGCCGATGAATGCGAAGCAAATCTTTATGGGTCCTTGGGCGGGAACATTCGGTATGCGAGGAACTCGGTCAGCACCAGTGGTGGAATGAGTACGGGGACCCTGGTGGTGTCTTCGTCTTTCGGGAAAAAGTCAGGCGTTGCAACCATCAACGAGTTCGACGACGCTTCGCTGGAAAAGGTAGTACGAAGGTCTGAAGAGTTAGCGAAGCTGGCACCCGAGAATCCTGAGTACATGCCTTTTTTAGGACCACAGCAGTATGGCGAGTCAAAAACATTTGTGCAGGCAACGGCAGATATTTCACCTAAGGAGCGAGCGGATGCAGTAGCAGAAAGTTTGGCGATCGCTAAAGCCTACAAACAAGTGGCGGCTGGTTTCCTCGAAAATAATTCTGGCTTTGCTTCTATGATGAATAGTCATGGACTTTTTGCTTATAGCTCCGATACCAGTGTGGCATTCAATGTTACCCTAAGAACGGAAGATGGTAAGGGTTCTGGCTATGCGTCGAAAGGTTATAATGATTTCAGCAAGCTAAATGTTAAACGGGATACGGAGATCGCAGCAAAAAAAGCAGCAGGTTCTGCGGCAGCCCGGGCCATTGAGCCTGGAAAATATACGGTGATACTTGAACCAGGGGCGGTAGCTGTTTTGCTCGAGAATCTGGTTTCAGGAATGGATGCAAGATCTGCAGATGAGGGCCGTAGTTTTTTAAGCAAGCCCGGCGGTAAAACCAAACTGGGAGAAAAATTGGTGGATGAACGTGTGAATATTTACTCTGATCCTTTCCACCCCGAATTGCCCACCAGAACATGGTCGCAGGACGGTCGACCGCAGGAGAAAATGAGCTGGATCGAGAACGGGGTGGTGAAGAATTTATATGCCTCCCGGTACTGGGCGCAGAAAACAGGTATCAAGCCGATACCCAGTCCTGACGGAATGATCATGCAAGGTGGGAAGTCAACCCTGGAAGAATTGATCAAAGGCACAGAGAAAGGAATCCTTGTTACGCGTTTATGGTACATCCGTTCTGTTGATCCGCAGACATTATTGTTAACGGGACTGACCCGTGACGGAACTTTTTATATTGAGAACGGCCAGATCAAGTTTCCCATTAAGAATCTGAGGTTCAACGAAAGCCCGATCATTATGCTCAATAATATCGATGAGCTCGGGATTCCTGAACGTTGTGTGAGCGGCGAATCGACGGCGAATTATTTGTTGCCGCCGATGAG
>JANMHK010000057.1:0-22412 GCA_031375135.1 Sphingobacteriales bacterium
ATTGCTTTTTGAGAGCGAACCGTCTTTGTTACAAACGACAATGATAGAGGAAAAGTTGCACCTGTAATCACAACAAACTGTGAAGATCCCAGGGCTTTTATAATACAAGCTACTTAAACAGTCCCTTTACCATATCCATCAAACCTCCGCCTTGCGAATTTCCGCCGGATAACCTTGCCATTACATCTTGCAGGTCTACATCCCCGTCTCCGTCGGCGTCTCCGCCCTGACCCTGAAACTTGCTGAGAATACCATTGAAATCTATCCCGCTTGCATTGCCGCCTGCCAGTGATTGCATTACGCTGTTCATATCAATACTGGAATCATTGGGATCGGTTACTTTCCCGGCAAAGCCTGATAATACATCGGGAATAAGATTTGCGCTGACTTGCTGAGCCTGGGCAGGGTCAACATTATACTGGCTGGTTAGTTTTCCAGTAAAAGACTGGATCATACTCTGAACCATTGGGTTGGTCATCAGCGAGGCTATACCGCCACCCTGTGCCCCACCCTGGCCAAACATCTTCATCACTTGTGACAAGCCGCCCCCTGCAAGGGCCTGCTGCAGTCCGCTCATGATAGAACTACCGGCCTCGCCGAGTACTTCACTGTTATGTTCATTTGGAATGGCGGGATTGTTTACCACGCCCTGCTGCCCTTTTTCCTGGAGGAGATTCATTAACTGATCAAGCATAAAATTCATTTATAACATCAAGTTAAAAACAAACTGTCGCCAAACCTGCTTATGCGGTGATTTGAAACAATATTAATTCTGTTGTGTAAGTTTTTCTGCGTTCTCGGCAAATTGCAGTGCGTCAATCAGCGTGCCTATCTCTCCGTTCAATACCTCGCCGAGGTTATACAGCGTCATGCCGATCCTGTGATCAGTAACCCGACCTTGGGGGAAATTGTAGGTCCTGATCTTGGCCGATCGGTCCCCGGAAGCAACCAGGCTTTTTCTATGTCGCGATATTTCTTCCTCCTGCTTTCTCACCTGTTCTTCATAGAGCTTGGTGCGAAGCATCTGCATGGCTTTTTCCCTGTTGGCCAATTGGGTACGTTCCGTCTGGCAGGTAACCACCACGCCGGTTGCCAAATGGGTCAGGATAACTTTCGTTTCAACCTTATTTACGTTTTGGCCACCCGCACCACCACTTCTGGCAGTATCCATCTTCACATCACTGTCTTTCACTTCAACATCTACCTCCTCGGCCTCGGGCATTACCGCAACTGTTGCCGCACTCGTATGCACCCGGCCACTTCCCTCGGTATCCGGGACCCTTTGAACCCGGTGCACTCCGCTTTCAAATTTCATGGTGCCATATACATCATCACCAATCACCTCTACCTGAACCTCTTTATACCCGCCAACCGTGCCTTCGCTTTCCGACAAAATCGCCGTTTTCCAACCTTTTTTCTCACAGTATCTGAGGTACATCCTAAGTAAGTCACCGGCAAACAGCGAGGCCTCATCTCCACCTGTACCTGCGCGGATCTCGAGAATGGCGTTCTTCTCATCCTGCGGGTCTTTCGGGATAAGCAGGTTTCTGATAAACTTTTCCAGGGCTTCTTTTTGTTCTTCGAGGTCCGAAGTTTCAGCCTTGGCAAGGTCGCGCAGTTCAGCATCATCACCCATCAGGGCCTCACGGTTAAAATCCATATCGCCCAGTAACCGGATATAATCATGGTAAGCCTTCACAATATGCTCCAGGTTACGATACTCCTTGCTCATTTGCGTGAACTTCCTGTTATCACTCACTACCTCGGGATTGGTCAGGGCCACCCCGAGCTTATCGAACCTAGCTTTGATCGCTTCCAGTTTATCTATCATACTTTTGCCTGGTATTAAAACGTGCGCAAAGTTACAAAATAGGAAGATGGCATACGATAAAGTTCAGGGAGATCATTTGTTCGATGGGCATAGGTTATGGGGAAGGGAAAAACTGCTGGTGCTAGACAGGCATGGAAGAAAAATCGACATTATCAATACAGAAGACGGGGGTTCGGATGTTCGGTTTGTACCCGGGCTGATCACGCCCGGATTTGTAAATGCCCATTGCCATACTGAGCTCTCCCATCTTAAAGATGCAGTGCCCCAGCATACTGGGCTCGTGCCTTTCCTGCTCGATGTGGTCACCAAAAGAGATAGCGATCCCGAGTTTAAAAACAGGTCCATAGCATCAGCTATTGAGGAAATGAAGGAAGATGGCATCATTGCTGTGGGAGACATCTGTAACACTACAGATAGCCTTGTACATAAATTGAATTCAGGACTTCACTGGCAAAATTTTATCGAGGTATTGAGCCTAACAGACGATGGCGCAGCGGATAGGTTGAAGCATTACGAAAAAGTACTGGCTGCATTTTCAAAACAACAAGTTGGTTTCTCTTCGCTTAGTCCGCATGCATCTTATACTGTCAGCCGAACTGCCTTTGAAATGATCAACAACACTACAGAAGGCCAATTGATCTCGATACATAATCAGGAAACCATCGCAGAAGACCATTTGTACCAGACTGGGGAAACTGATTTTCTAAAACTGTATGAAGTATTCGGGATTAAGGGTTCTCCATTTACCATCACAGGTAAAACCAGTATCCGGTCTTATCTTCCTTATTTCAATAAGGGACAGAAAATCATTCTGGTCCACAATACATTCATGCCAGAGGAAGATATCATCTGGGCAAACGAATATGCAAAGGAAGCAGGCCTTACACTCATCTACTGCTTTTGTGTAAACGCTAACTTGTATATCGAAAATTCATTGCCGCACATCGAAAAATTCATGGCGCTGGGTTGCAGAATCGTGATCGGAACAGATAGTTACAGCAGCAATACTGCGTTAAAGATCACTTATGAAATCGCTACCATTCATCAGCGTTATCCTTATATCCCCATTGAAACGATCCTGGGTTGGGCCACTACAAACGGGGCCGATGCACTTGGCGTGGAAAGCCGTTGGATAGCCGGATCGATGTTGATGAAAACCCTTAGTCATCCTTCATAAAGGGCATGGAGTACGGGAATGGATTTCAGATTTCCAAATCCTGGTTGATGGAACATATAAAAAGATAAGTAAGCATCGAGCAGGGCCTTGCGAGTTTCCCTGTTAATTTGCAATTGGACAAGCTCCTGCGGATGTTGGGTCCTTAGAACCTGGCAAGTGATTTCGCTCATGGGCCCTTCCAGGTAACTGGAGTGCATTGGCCTGACTGATACAAAGCGCCCCTCCCGCAGATCAAGAATATTATTCAATTCGTTAAACGTATCGTCTATCCGGAATCCTAAAAAATGAGCGAGATGAATTAAAAAATACAAAGGGAAATTGGCAGTTACCGTTTGATCACCTTCATCCAGATGTGTAAGCACATCTTCAAGGAATCCATATAGATCCGGATTTGCTTCAGGCTGATTGAGACATTTCTGTAACACTTCCGTCATGAATAACGCTACGGTATTCTTATGTACATTCCTGTAGATCTCGTTATAGATCAGGGCCCATTTAAACTCCTTTATTCGCTGCAAGGTTGAGCGATCATTTTGGTAAACCACAAGATCCAGTAAGGTTGCAGGCTGAAACAGATTTGCCCTATAGGGCTGCTTCAGAGAAGCAGATCTTACTCCATTGACCATATAAGACTGCATCCCGAAAAGTTCGGTATACATCGATACAATGAGGCTTGACTCTCCATACTTCACTGATCTCAACACCAACCCTTTTGTTTTATGCAGCATATTATTTTAGGAAGAAGATTTTAGTAGCCAGTTTCTCCTGATTCTGCTCGTCAGAAACGAATACGAGATACACACCGCTGGAAGCACGGTTGCCTTTATAGTCTTTCCCACTCCATACCGCCTGGCCCCCGAGTGATCTGGTTTGATAAACCAGTCTTCCATCAAGTTCAGTGATCTTCACTGTTGAGTTGACGGGAAGTCCACGAATGGCAATTGTACCTCCAAAACCGGGAGGTACGGGATTAGGGTATACCAACACGTTAGTTCCTCCTGTTTCTCCTTCTGTAGCGGTACTCCTGAAGGAGCAAAGACCTGAGGAGGTTGCGATAAAGACCTCACCGTTTACAGGATCGATCGCGAGAGCATTGATCTCATCCGATAGCAGGGGGCTGTTTGCCTTAGTGAAGCGGTAAATGATCTTGTCACCCTCGCCTGACACAAGCCATAACCCGTTGCGGGTACCAATCCATTTTCTGTTTGCGCCATCAACTGCGATACATAAAACGTCTTCATCTTTGAACAGGAATCCTGCAAAATTATCTTCCTGAATGATGGGAAGTATCGCCTCACAATTGCTGTTGACTGCTTCCTGTATGCAATTGATGATTGCGACGCCATTATCTGTGCCCACCCATATAAAGCCATTTTTATCTTTAACCGTGCAGTAAACGTTATTGGAAGGAAGGTTCCCATTTCCCCTGCCCTGCCTGAAGTACCGCCATTTGTCGTCCCCGGTGTTATCAATACTACTGCCTGAATTAAATACAAACAGTCCGTTCCCCTTTGGTGACACTATCCATTTCTGTCCCAGGTCATCAATGGTTATACCCGCGAGTGCATTCTCCGAATGAAAATATGGGATGGTGAAAGCCTTCCAACTTCCGTCGGCTTTTCTGACCAGAAGATCCTGGGGGGCGCCATAATTTGAGATCCATACATTTGACCCCAGGTCAGTTGCGAGCCCGCCAATACGGTATGATCCCGGATCACCGATCGCTGTTCCAATCGGTGAATTTTGTTTATAGATCACAAGACTGTTATCTTTCTTAATCTCCAGAAGGCCGCCGCCGTACGACCCGGCATAAACAGAACCCGTTGAAGGTTGTCCTGTTACAGCAATGAAATCATTCAGACTGTCCAACTTCGGGTATACGTACTTGTTGTACCCTTCCCAGAACTGATTTTTAAATCGAAAGATCCCGTTGGGGTTGAACGTATAATTCCAGGCATCATTGACAGTTCCTGCAGTGGCCCAGAGCGTATTATCAATAAACCTGATCTGCCCCGTAGCAATATTAATGGGCGAATTAGGGAATACTTTCTCTGCATCAGCAATGCCGGCCTTGAATAATCCATTGTTCTGATCAGCGATCCAGCAATACTGACCTTCCAATACCGCCTGTTTGGGAAAGGATAAACCGGATGGCCGGTAGGTACGAATTATATTCCCTGAAGGATTGAGCAGCAATACCTGGGCATTGTTACTGGTTCTTTCAGACACCAGTAGTCCCTGCCCGGAGGTATCTATGGCTGTAATGCCCCTACCCTTATAATACACTGAAAAACTACCACCCGTCGAAAGAAAAACAGTGTCTGATACCTGCGCATAAATTCGGTTGCCCGATGCGACGACCTGATTGGCCGGCCCTGCCGAGATCGCTGCCAGTGTCCAGTTTCGATAATTTGAGGGATCGCTTGATAAAAGAGCACTCTTGAGTCCTTCATCCGTAGCTGCATAAACGCTGCCCCCGGAAAATGCCAGTCCGCGAACAGGGGTTTCTGTCCCCGCCTGCCCAATTCGCCAGGTATCTTTTACCTGGTTGCGGTTCATGTCGATGATCAAAACACCTAAGCCTGCACTTAGATAGGCGAGGTTTTGATTAACTGAGATCCTGTAAATACTTTTATTTCCGCCGGTACTGCTAATCTTGATATCCGGAATATTAAAAACCCTGCTTCCCTTCCAAATATCTACGTTGCTGTTCTGATAGGCGATGATGGTATTACCGGAAGCAGGATCGTGTTGCATGGTACTTACACCAATGTCGCTTAACCCATTCGCTTTCGACTTACGAGTAAATGACTGATCAGCCTGATCGAATGAGAAAACCGCATAAGGCGTAGCACAGTACACCTCGCTGCCAGCGAGCGACACATTGATCGCATTGTTCCATGGGAGATGTTCCCGCCACTGGCCAACGGGCGGGGGTGTTTGAGCAGAGACAAGATCCCAGCTACACATCAAAATAAACAACCCGATCCATCTTGGCATCTGTCAAAATTATAATTTCGCAAGGATACCAGCCATTTTGAAATCCACTGTCTGCAAAATGTCGTTTCTTTGCGTGCATGTGGAAAAAACTTGGCGAATGGATCCTGAGCAACAGGCTTTGGTTATTGATCTCTCTGGCGATCTTCACCCTGGTGATGGGTTACTATGCATCCAAAGTTGAGTTAAGTTATGACTTTGCGAAAGCAATACCGGTTGATAACCCCAAATACAAAGAATACCTTTCTTTTAAAGATAAATTCGGGGAAGATGGCAATTTAGTGACCGTCGGATTTATTAAGAAAGATTTATTCACAGAGGCATTTTTCAAAAAACTTCTTGAGTTTCATTATAACCTGAAAGAGACTGCAGGCGTGGAAGATGTGATCAGTGTAGCATCAGCGGTCACGTTGTTGAAAAATGACTCTACCGAAAAACTTCAGCCGACCCAGATTTTTCCCCGATCCATACAAAGCCAGCAGGAACTGGACAGCCTCAAGTCGGTTTTCCTGAATCTTCCTTTCTACCGGGGCCTCATGTACAACGCAAACACGGGCGCATGGATCCTGGGCGTACGAATTAGAAAGGACATCCTGAATTCTAAGCAACGAGATCAGATGATACCGCTGCTCACCGAAAAAGTTTATGCTTTTGCAACTGCCAATAACCTGGAAGTACACTTGAGTGGCCTACCCATGATCAGAAGCAATATAGCTGTGAGGATCGCCAATGAAATGAAATTCTTCTTATTGGGTTCACTATTCCTGTCCACCATCATCTTATTCTTATTT
The DNA here is from genome assembly GCA_031375135.1 of Sphingobacteriales bacterium. Taxonomy (GTDB): domain Bacteria; phylum Bacteroidota; class Bacteroidia; order Chitinophagales; family Chitinophagaceae; genus Pollutibacter. Next base: position 6,797 of record JANMHK010000057.1, read on the forward strand.
TTCCGTTCCATCACTACCACCCTGCTCTCATTAGCTGTAGTGATCATCGGCGTCATCTTTTCACTCGCCATCATTGTGCTGTTTGGATACAAGATCACTTTACTAAATGCCCTGATACCTCCACTTATTGTGGTTATCGGCATTCCCAACTGCATTTACTTCCTGAATAAATATCATACTTCCTTTCTGGTCCAGGGTAAAAAACATGAAGCCCTGGTAGAGATGGTCAGCAGGATGGGCATTGTTACATTATTCTGTAATATCACGGCGGCTATTGGTTTTGCCGTTTTTGCACTCACCAAAAGTGCCATTCTAAAAGAATTTGGAGCGGTAGCGGGAATATGTATCATGGCGATATTTTTCATCTCCTTTATCCTGCTTCCGTCTGCGCTCAGCTATCTGCCGCCGCCTAAAGAGCGACACCTGGGTTATTTGGAAAACAAATGGCTGGCAGGTATCCTGACAAAAATTGAAGAATGGGTTTTCAATCATAAAAAATTTATCTACGTCATCTCCCTTGGCGTGATCGCGTTCTCAATAGCAGGTATCATGCGATTGAAGGCGCAGGGATTTATAGTTGATGACTTGCCGAAATCAGATGTTATTTACCGAGACCTGAAATTCTTTGAGAAACATTTCGAAGGCATTATGCCGCTGGAGATCCTGGTTGATACAAAAAGAAAAAATGGATTTTCGGGAATGAAAGCCCTTCAGATTTTTGAAAAAATAGATTCCTTCAGCAGTGAGATCAATGCCAGCTCAGAAATGGCCCGTCCGCTTTCACTGGTAGAAGGATTGAAATTTGCCAAGCAGGGATTTTATGGTGGCGATAGTAATAATTATTCGATCCCAAATAGTTTTGACGGTGCATTTCTCGCTGATTATTTAAGGGTAAAAAAAGATACTTCGGCCAATAAAGGGAGTTTTCAAAAATTAATGGCTGCCTTCATGGACAGCAACCGGCAGGTTACACGAATCAGTGTTAACATGGCAGATATTGGCAGCAAAAGATTGCCGCTCTTAATTGATTCACTGCAAAAAAGAGCAGATCATTATTTTGACACCACAAAATATAAGGTACAGTTCACAGGCACTAGTGTCACTTTTTTAGAGGGCAGTCGTTTTATTATTAATGGCCTCCGCGACAGCATCATCTGGGCGTTTGTTCTGATCGCCATTTGCATGCTTTATCTTTTCAAATCGTTCCGCATCCTGTTATGTTCCCTTGTTCCCAACCTGATTCCACTCGCCCTCACGGCGGGGGTCATGGGCTGGGCCAATATTCCCTTAAAACCATCGACAGTCCTTGTTTTCAGCGTCGCACTGGGTATAGCTATAGATGTCACGATCCGGTTTCTGATCAGCTACAAACAGGATCTTCCCAGGTATAACAATGATATCCGGGAAACGGTGATGCAAACATTGAGGGGGACCGGGATCAGCATCATTTATACCTCCCTGGTCCTTATTGCAGGTTTTATCATTTTCATGTTCAGCGGATTTGGGGGAACGAAAGCCCTTGGATTTCTGACTTCATTGACCCTGCTCGCAGCAACATTGACCAACCTCGTATTACTACCCGTATTACTCCTTTCATTCACTCCGAAGAAAAAGTAGCAACTAAACATTTTGATCTTTCAACTTGTTAACACTACTAATTTCCCATTGAGATATTAGGGGGTTGGGCACTAAATCGAATAAGCAATCTTGATCAAATAATTTTTTGATCCCTGGGCAATTTTCATCCTGCCCTTAGCCGAAAATATTTATAACCAGCGGTTCTAATGCAGCAACGCTGTGTATGGTTTTGTCTTATGGGGAAGGGATTTATCCTTTATATTGCGCATCACTTTTTTTATATATCAAACCAAACAAACATGAGAAAACTTGTACTACTCGTGCTTAGCCTGGTCCTAATTCTGGGTCAGACCTTTGCACAGACCCGCCAGGTGAGTGGCCGGGTCACAGATGACTCTGGGAAGCCGGTTCCCAATGCGTCAGTATCAGTTCGGGGCGCAAGCCAGGGTACAACAACGAACGGTGAGGGCTATTACACATTGAGCGTACCCGCCAATGCAATTATTGTAATTACCGGAGTTGGCTTTGTAAAACAAGAATTTAATGTGGGCAATAAAGCCGAGATCAACGCAAGTTTATCTCAGGAAGACCGTGCCATGCAGGAAGTTGTAGTAGTTGGTTACGGTACTTCACGAAAAAAGGACCTTACCGGCAGTATTGCCAGTGTAAAAGGAAGTGCGATTAAAGATCTTCCCGTGCAGAGTTTCGACCAGGCTCTATCAGGTCGGGCTGCCGGGGTAAGTGTCACCATGCCAAATGGTGTACTGAATAACCCTCCTGTCATCAGGGTTCGGGGTGTCAATTCCATTAGCTTAAGTTCATTTCCGCTGGTCGTAATCGATGGCGTTCCAGCTTTTACAGGTAACGCTGGTAACAGTGCTTCTAATAACTTACTGGGCGACATCAACCCTGGTGATATTGAAAGCATAGAAGTACTTAAAGATGCTGCTGCTGCTGCTATTTATGGTTCACGTGCCTCTGCCGGTGTTCTCCTGATCACTACCAAAAGAGGACGTCAGGGCAGGGCAAGGGTGAATTATGATGGCTGGGTAGGTTGGACGCAGGCCTACAACCTGATTCCGGTTCTTAACGCTACGGAATTTACCACCATTAAGAACGAGGGTCTGACCAACCTGGGTACGCCGCCTGTAGCCGCACCAGGTACACCTGCCAGGGGATTCTTTACCCAGAACGATGCTAACGGAAAACTTATCGATACGAAATGGTATGATGTGGTTTACAGGACTGGTCTTTCCCAAAATCATAATGTGAACGTTTCCGGTGCAAACGACAGAACCAATTATTTCTTCAGCGCTGGTTATTCCAACCAGGAAGGCATGATCAGGAACAATGCTTTCAGGCGCCTGACAACGCGTTTTACCATTGACCAGCGGGTGAACAACTGGTTACAGATTGGTGGAACCATGAACTATACCAGTTCTCGCAACGCTGCTCCAAATACGGGCTCATTGTCAGGACAAGCATTCAACACTTCCGGTCTGGGCCGTTTGGCAGTAGTGCTTGCTCCTAACGTGGCAGTAAAGAACCCAGACGGAACGTATAACTATAATACGGTCACCAATTTTGTAGGACAAGGTAACAACAGGACAACCCTGCAATTTCCAAACGCCGGATTCCTTCTGGCAAACAATAAGTTCACTTCAGAAACAGAGCGGATCATTGGTAATGCGTTCGCTCAGGTCAATTTCACAAAATGGTTAAATTTTCGAACTGTTTATGGCATTGACAATCTCAATGTTACCAACAAGGAATTTTATTCCGCCCTTCACGGTGATGGCGTAGGCGTAGGTGGTTCAGCAGTAAACACTCAGCAGACCTACAAGAGATGGAATCTCCAGAATTTGTTGACTTTCGACAAATCATTCAGCAACCACAACATAAACCTGTTGTTGGGTAATGAACAGCAGTATTCCAACTCTCAAGGTTGGGGTGCCGACAGAAGGGGTCAACAGGATCCATTCTATGACGAATACCAGGGCGGCTTCAATGCTATCGTTCCAACCGGAAATTTCTTCGGAGAGAACTATCTTGTGTCGTTCCTTGGCCGTTTGAACTACAACTATAAAGGCAAATACTATTTGTCGTTAAACGGTCGCCGTGACGGTTATTCAGCGTTTGCGCCTGAAAATAAATACGGCAACTTTTTTGGAGGTTCAGTAGCATGGGTATTGTCACAGGAGAACTTCTTCAAGAATATGAACCTCGACAACGTGATGAATAATTTCAGGTTACGCGCAAGCTATGGTGAAGTAGGTAACAACCAGGGCATCAATGATTATGCTTATTATAGCTTTTTCTCATCAGGACTATATGCGCTGCAACCTTCGTTAGCTTACAGCCAGGCAGGCAATCGAAACCTGCGTTGGGAATCTGCTAAAAAACTTGACCTCGGTTTTGACGCGAGTTTTTTCAGGAACAGGTTGAACGTTGAATTTGCTTACTATAACAACAATATCAATAACCTGATTCTGGCTGATCCGCAGGCTCCTTCAACAGGTATACCCGGACTCAGCATTCTTTCAAATATCGGCCGCATGGTGAATACAGGTATTGAGTTCACCCTGAATACAGTGCCCATCAAAAACGAAAATTTTAGCTGGAACTCTAACTTCAACATCACTACATTAAAAAATGAAGTGAAAGAACTCGCAGCCGGAAACTCGGACATCTTTCCAGCAACTTCCGGATTGGAGAGGCCAAGTATCATTCGCGTGGGCGAGTCAATTGGTAGTTTCTACGCGGTACGCACCAATGGTGTGAATCCTGCTACCGGACAGCGGGTATTTCTTTATGGGGATGGCCGTCAGGTTCAATACAACCATGCTGCTACCCAACGCTGGACCTTCCTGGATGGAACGGTAGCTCCTCGTGCAGCTGATCAACCTAATGATGGCAAGATCATAGGCCCTGCCCTCCCAAAATGGAGTGGCGGTTGGGACAACACATTCCGCTACCAGAATTTTGACTTGAATGTGATGATCTTCTTCTCAGGTGGAAACTATGTATACAATGGAACAAAAGCCGGACTTAGGGATCAAAGGGTTTGGAACAGTTCTAAGGAGGTCCTTACCCGTTGGCAAAAGCCAGGCGATGTGACCAATATCCCGAGGATTGTCTTTGGTGATAACGTGTCAAACGGTTCCGCAGTTATCATGTCTGAAAATGTTGAAAAAGGGGATTTCATTAAGGCAAGAAATATTGCTATTGGATATACCATGCCCAAGACCGTAACAGACCGGATGGGTATAAGTAGTGTCAGGTTCTATGGCGGCATACAGAACGCATTCACCATTACCAAATACACAGGTTTCGATCCGGAGATTTCAGTTAATGGTAATGGAAACCAGAATCCAAGTGTAGACAGGAACTCAGTTCCGTTGGCAAGAACTATCACCGTTGGTTTGAATGTTGGCTTCTAACTTAAAAACAGGAAAAAATCATGAAACAAAAATTAATATATCTAATTGTGGCGGGCGCACTATTTGCCTCCTGCCAGAAAGGAAGGCTGGAACCCGTGCCGCAGACGGCGATTTCAGATGCAGTGGCTTTCAGCACTCCTGAAAGGGCATTACAACAGATCAATGGAATTTATTCAAGACTGAAAAGCGGTCAATTTTACGCAGGACGTTACCTGGTTTACCAGGACGTTCGGGGTGAAGAGTTCATCAATAACACGAGCAACGGTGTAACTGCCTTCCTTACCTGGAATTTTACGGTAACACCTACTGCGAATGAAATAGCAGGATTCTGGGAAGCTGCATATGCAACCATCAACAGGGCCAATGTGGTTATGGAAGGACTTGCAGGATCGCCGATAGCAGATAATCTTCGTAAGAATTATATAGCTGAAGCAAAACTGGTTCGCGCAATCTCCTACTTTTCATTGTTACAGCTTTACGCGAGACCTTTCACAGAAACAGGCGGACCAGCTAAAGCTGGTGTTCCACTTCGATTAACGGCGCTTACTTCCAGTGGCAACAACGATATAGCGCGGGCAACTGTTTCAGACGTCTACGCGCAAATATTGAAAGATCTGAATGAAGCAGAAGCTGATTTACCGGCTTCTTATTCTTCGGCCGACCTGAATACTACCAGGGCTCATAAGAATACAGCCATAGCTTTCAAAACAAGGGCATTCCTGGCAATGGGTCAATATGCTAATGTGATCACTGAAGGGAATAAGATCGTGCCCGCGGCAGCTCCATTCCAATCACCAACCGGAGTCGCACACAGGCTGAATCCTGATATCAATACCACCTTCACCACATATAACACAGTGGAAAGCATTCTTTCAATGCCCTATACTGGTCTTGATGTGCCAGGTACACAGAATAGTCTGAACAGTTATTATAATCCCGGCCCTAATGGCTTAGGTGATTTTGTATTGAATACTACAGGTACAGGCATTGCCACCAATACAGGCTGGACCGCGACCGATGCGCGTCGCAAGTTTAATATCCCAGCAGGTAACCAACTCTATCTGCGTAAATGGCCCAAAAATGCGGGTCTTGATCCTGATTGGACTCCAGTGCTCAGGTATGCGGAAATCCTCCTGAATGTCGCCGAAGCAGAGGCTCGCCAGGGAACAGGGGTTAATGCTCGCGCACTGGCTCTGTTAAATGCTGTTCGTCAGCGTTCCGACGCTGCAACCACCTTAGCTCCGGCAGACAAGAATGCACTCATTGCAGCCATCCTCCTCGAACGGAGAATTGAGTTGCTTGGAGAAGGATTCAGGACAAGTGACGTGACCCGCACAGGTGCGGAGTTTGCCGCAAAAGGATCCGTTGGCGCTTACGGACCATCGTCCAACCTTTATATATGGCCCATTCCAAACCAGGAATTGATCACCAATAAGATCATCAAGCAAAATGACGGTTATTGATCAATAGCCTGAATATTTAAAAAAGAATGCCGCTTTATCGCGGCATTTTTTTTGTCCATACATTAGTGTCAAGATTAAAAATATCGGGTATGAGATACTTGATTTGCTTTCTGCTCCTCACCAGCACTTATATCGTCAAAGGCCAAACTGTTAATGTAGACGACAGTTCCAGTCAACTCAGCAGTATGACTGTTTTAAATGGTGTCAATGGTGAACCCGTTTTTAATCCAAAATATACCCGCATCATCGAAGGGTCATTATTTGTCCCTGCCGCTTTTACCAAATCATTGGTGTTTATAAAAAACAATAAGCGTCCAATTTCAGTGCAGTCGCGCATTAACATCCCTGAGGAAAGGGTTCATTTTATCAATGATAGAGGCGCCGAGCAATATTCAACTTCCCAGATCGAGGAGATTCAATTTTTACAAGACGACAAGTATAGATTGGTCTATGTTTTCGGCATACCTGGATGCGATATGCAGGCTAAGGCCTGGTACGAGGTTGTCGAAAAAGGAAAGCTCAACCTCTATCGAATGGTGACCAAAAATGTGCAAGAGGTTAAAACATATGGATCCGCCACAACGGACCAGAAGATCTTTGACGTATACAGTTATTGGATTCAACATAACAACAACTGCCAGCAGATCAGGAAGATCACGGAGTTTGCATCTTACCTGCAACGATCAAATCCGGCCATGAATGAAAAACTTCCATCCCGGAAACTCAGCGATAAAAAAGAAGCGGACTGGATTGAACTGGCGAAGATCTTTAATGCCTTATAATTATTTAAGCAATTCAGTCAAGGTAGCCTGCAATTTCGGACCTCGCAGATTGCTCGCAATGATGACTCCATTTGGATCGAGCAAAACATTATAGGGGATCCCTTCAATATTATAAAGGGGCACCACAGGGCTTTGCCAGTACTGGAGATCGCTCACCTGTGTCCATTTTAACTGGTCATCGGCAATGGCCTTTAGCCATGGTTCTTTCGCACGGTCAAGGGAAACACCCAGGATGGTAAAGTTCCTCGTGTTGAACTGATTGAAAGCTGCAACTACGTTTGGATTTTCCTGCCTGCATGGACCGCACCAACTGGCCCAAAAATCAACCAACACATATTTCCCTTTAAAGGAACTCAAAGAAACCATTTTTCCATTTGTATCGGGGAGTGTAAAATCGGGAGCGGCTTTGCCTTGCTGCACCGGGGCCTTCTGACCGCTCAGGTAATCAAAATATTCCTTAACAGTTTTTTGAACCATGGGGTGCATCCCAAATCGCTTCGACATACTGGTCATCACCGGTTCAAACCGCTGCGCTTCTATTTGCGTGCGCAATAATGGTCCCACGATGTAAAGAGCGATAGCAGGACTTTGCGTGGTATCTGCATATGACAGCAGATAGTTTTCTGTTTTGTCCACGTAGTCCCTAAAATTCGATTCTGCTGCCTTTGCAGCGCTGTCTGCTCCAGGTTGTGCTTTAATTCTTATTGCGACGGCCCTTAATGAATCTATGACCGATAACCTCTTATTGAAATTCTTCAATACATCCCCGAAAGCGTTACTATGGGCGGAATTGGTCTGATAGTTTTCCAACATTTTCCAGTCGGCCTTCACATTGATATCATTCCTGTCGTTCACCAACATCAGGAATTTGGCGTCCTGCTCAAATCTTAAGCGGTAGATCCCTTCATCTGCCGGCATGTCGGCATCCATCTCAAACTTGCCTGTTGCATCGATGATCGCTGTATCCAGGGTGCGCGGGGCTGCGGCATCCAGTTCGAGTACATCCAGGTAAATGGACTGTTTCCCGGCATTATTAATAATGCCTGACACTTTCAGTCTTGACGGATCATTGCTTTTGCAGGAAGCCATTGCAATGAGTAGAGATGCTATAATAATTTTCTTCATGATTATGATTCATTTAATTTTTGCAAGAGGATCTCGTTCGTAAGCCTGGGATCTGCCTTTCCTTTTGACAACTTCTTTACTTCTCCCATGAACAGACCGATCAGTCCTTTTTTCCCTTTTCGAAACTCAAGTACTTTATCAGGCATATTGCGGATGACTTCATCGGCCCAGGCATTGATATCCGACTGGTCCGAAACCTGAATCATGTTCAGTTCAATAGCCAGGGCTTCAGGATCCAAGTCTGGCTTACCCACCAGCAGCGGGAAAAGTCTGGAAGCAGCCGCAGAAAAATTCAGTTTCCCTTCGTCCACCATACTGATCAACCTGGCCCATTGATCCGGCAAAATTTGTACGGATGCCAGGGCAAGATTGTTTTCGTTGCAATAGGATTTCACCGGGCCGATAAGCCAATTGGAAATGGCCTTATAGTTTGATGTTTTTTCACCTATTGAGGCAAAATAGTTCACCAGGTCCTTGTCGTCTGCGAGAACACGGGCGTCGTACTCCGACAGCTGGTAATGCCCCATCAATTCACTCACCCACTCTTCGGGCAGCAATGGAAGTTCATTCCTGTATTTTTCGATATGAAGATCCGTTACGATAAAAGGTGTAAGGTCGGGGTCTGGAAAATATCGGTAATCATCGGCATCTTCCTTGGTACGAATAGAATAAGTGATCTCGCGGTCTGCATCAAAGCCCCTGGTCTCTTGTAAAATTGGTTCGCCCCTGCTGAGCAGTCCTTTTAACCTTTCTGCTTCTATATCGATGGCCTTACGAACATTACGAATGGAGTTTAGGTTTTTCACTTCCACCTTGGTGCCTAGTTGAGGATCGCCTTTCTTCCGCACCGAAATATTAGCGTCACAACGAAGGCTTCCTTCTTCCATATTGCCGTCGCATACACCAATCCATCTCACCAACTTGCGCAATTCAGTAAGAAAGGCAAAAGCTTCTTCACTACTGGCCATATCTGGTTCGCTTACAATTTCAACCAACGGCACCCCCGCACGGTTGTAATCGATGCAAGTGAAGTTGGGGTCGATATCGTGAATGCTCTTCCCGGCGTCTTCTTCCAGATGAATTCGGGTAAGGCGGACATTCTTGATAGAATCATTAACCCTGATAGCCACATGACCTCCAATACAGATGGGAGTAGTATGCTGCGAGATCTGGTATCCTTTGGGCAAATCGGGATAGAAATAATTCTTACGCGCAAAATAATTTACCCTCGCAATCTCTGAATGACATACCAGGCCCATCTTCACTGCATGTCCAATCGCATCTTCATTCATCTTTGGCAGGGTACCCGGATGGCCAAGGGTGATAGGACTGACATGGGTGTTTGGCTCGGCGCCGAAAGCATTGGCATCGCCGCAAAACAATTTGCTCCGGGTAAGCAACTGGGCATGCACTTCCAATCCCACTACCAGTTCGTATGTTGATGATTCACTCATGATAAGAGCGCAAAACTATGAAAATAAGCGGAAGGACTTAAACGTAAATAGGCAGTCAGATCTTGGTCTGGCCGCCTATTTGAACTATTTGCCTATTAATCCCTCTATGTTCTATAAATCTGTCTTTTTAAGCCTTTTAGGGACCTTTACGTCTACATTAACCACTGAACCCTGACGGTTCAGGGTGATGGGATAACTTGATTTCTCCCTGGCGGATTGAAGTGCTTCCCTGGCCCCATCGGTATCTTTTATACGTTTGCCATCTATGCTCACGATCACATCATTCTCTTTAATGCCGGCAACAGCAGCTAATGAGCCATCGTTTACGTCCAACACCTTTACTCCTGAAGAATCATCTGTGTCCTGTATCCTCACACCCAACTGAGGCCGTTTGAAATTGCTCAGTTCTCTTTCAAGGTTCTGCTGAATATAAGGAGCCATGGGAACCATGGGCTCAGCTGGAAACATTTCGCCAGGTACTCCCGGATATGGCGGTCTCGGAGCTTTTGGTGGTCTTGGAGGCCTTGGGGTAGCGGGGGATATTGAATAACCCCCGACTTTTGGAGCCAAGCTGCCCAGTGTGACTTTCAATATCTTCTCTTTCTTCTCGCCAGACTTTATATAGGCAAGCTCAACTTCATCAGCAGGCTTTTTTGCAAGAACCAATTCTCTTAAAGCTTCAGGATCATAAACTGCCGTTCCGCCAAATTTAGTAATCACATCACCCTGTTTCAAGCCTGCCTTCTCTGCTGCAGATCCGGGTGTGACCTCTGAAAGTTTCAGGCCTTTCTCTGCCTTTTCAGTCATGACGCCCAGCATGGCCTGCGGTTTCCTTTCTGTCGCTATCCGCATATCCAAATCGTCAAAGTTGAAATTGAAATTCTCGTTGAAGTCGAAGTCCGGGGAGCCCATGATCCTCATTCTCGGCATAGTCCTGGCAAGCGGGGCCATTGCTCCTTCCAGTGCTTTTTTCCTGATGATGATATTCTCACCGTCGAACTCAGTCACTGGCCGGCCATTGATGGTGATCTGATCGCCGTCGATCACGATGGTCATTTTCTCATCGGTGCCGCCTTTCTTCTTAATAATTACTTCCTCTGTACTTTTCGTTTTTTCCCTTTGCTGGCCCATGGCAATGCCCGTAATAAACAGGGCGATCAGCGCGATAAAAATATTCCGGTTCATAATGCAGATTTTTAATGTACGAAGTGTTTAGTAGGTCAAATCTAATCCAATTTTAATTACCTACGAAAGGTTTCGCACAAAATTTTGTTAAAGCAGATTGGACGAGGGGAGCAGAGCTTTCCATCACGTTGAACAGGAAGTTGAACAGCGGCGAACCAGCCCCCGCAACTACGAAAGCGCCTAGTTCAACTTAACCGGCTTCGGACGAACATATTTATCGAGAAACTTAAGGATCTTTTCATCGGCCTCAATCTGGTTCTGTTTTTTCACAAAGCCGTGCCCTTCGTCGGGAAACAACACGTATTCAACAGGCACGCCATTCTTTTTCACACCGGCAACTATTTCGTCACTCTCCACTTTTAGCACCCTTACATCATTAGCGCCCTGCAGGACCATCAGGGGCTTATTGATCTTTTCATAGTTGTACAGAGGCGATGCTTCTTTCAGGTGAACGCTATCTGATGTACCGGGATCGCCCATTTCATCGTAAAGTGCTTTCCGGAAACTTTCCCAATACGGGGGTATATTTCTCAGCGTTCTTAACCAGTTCGCTACTCCGAACAAATTTACACCTGCCTTGAACTCATCGGGGTGCTTCGCAAGCGCATTGAGTACCATATTGCCTCCATAACTTCCGCCCATTATGGCTATGGCATTGGTGTCGATATAATCTAAACTGGTGAGCCATTTCTTGCCCCAGACACAGTCTTTCAAATCCCCATTTCCATGATCCTTATTATCCAGTTTGTAAAATGTTTTCCCGTACCCGCTGCTGCCCCGGTTGTTTACCGAAAGCACTGCATAACCGTGATTGACGAGGTATTGGATGGTATTGGAGTACCCTACCCTGCTCTGACCGCCCGGCCCTCCATGAACAAATACCAGTGCACCAGCCTTTTTGTCCTTACTTGCATTCAGCGGCTTATAATAAATGGCTGCGATCTCCTTACCGTCGAACGATTTATACCTAACCACTTCAGCTGTTGCCAGATCGTTAGCATCTACTTCCTTATTCAACGAAGAAGTCAGTTGTTTGAGCTGCTTATTGTCAAAATTGTAAGTGTAAATGTTGCTTGGGCTCGTGCTGCTGCCCGCCGTGATCAGCATATTTTTTTCAGACATCGAGATCTGTACGCCCTGTACATCTGCGCCGGCAATTTCCGGAAATGCTATCGGCTTGTTGGTAGCGTGTTCAAACAACAATACCTTATTCTTCCCGTCTTCATTGATCAGTACGGTATGATACTTCTCATTTTCACTCATGGACATCCCTGCAACATCCCATTTGTCTTCAAAATATTTTTCCCCCTTGCCGGAGTTGATATTATATTTCACCAGATAAGAAAACTCACTGCCATCATTGGTCACAAAGTACATGATGCTGTCATTCTTTTCAAAGGCAGCGGGGAACCAGTTCGCTTCATTATCATTGCTGATCCTGGTAATCGCTCTCTTCTGCCTGTTGTACAAATAAAACTCATTCTTATCGGTAGTGATAGCCTTTACAAGCCCTACGTAGCGTTCTGTGCTGCTCACCCCGGAAACCTCGTAGCTGGAGTCGTTCCTGTATAGCAATTCCGGCTTCCATGACGATGTATCCATCTTCCATAGATCGAAAAATTTCGGATTCCGCTGATTGCTGCTTACATACATGGATTTCTTGTCGGTACTCCAGCCACTGAAACTATTCTTACTCCCTTTCCATGGCGTGAGATCGCGCTCTGTAGAATCGTTACCTGCCTTCAGATAAAGATGATCGTTCTCATTGCCGCCTTCATCGTGAGAGAAAATGACCTTGTCTGTACCTGGTAAAAAGTCGACCGTAAAAAATGATTCTTCAGCTGATTTTGTCAAAGGGCGAGTGCTGGTATCTGCAATATTCAGCAAGTAAGCATTATAGATGCCGGTGCGGTTATCAGAGATCAGGACCTGCGATTCGTCGGCATTATATCCTGAAGCAAAGACCCCGATATTGTTACCCAGCTGCTCGCGGGTATATTGTTTGGGCTCACGTGTTACTTCTTTCTTTTCGCGGGTTGCACATGCATGTAATAGCAGTAAGGCCGATGCTACGGCAAATAGTTTCGATGTTCCCATAATTAAAGCTTTATAAAGAAAAGATACCGTATAAAATTATTCCTCTTCCGGATTTTTATATGAACGGCAGCGCTTGAAAAGCAATAAAGGGAAGCGGCAATTACCCCACCAACAGGTTCCTTACATCTTCGATGACTTGTTTTAGTTGGGAAGAATCCTGACCTCCGGCAGTTGCCAGATTCTTCTGACCGCCACCACCGCCTTTGATCAGGGGCGCTACTTTTTCCTTGATGATCTTGCCCGCATCCAATTGCCTGGCGGCAACTACTGTATCTGAAATGCCAATCGCCACGAATGGCTTTCCGCCGATATTGGCTGCCAGCACCACAAGGTGATCATGAAGGTTATTACGAAGGTCAAAACAGAGCTTCTTTAGTGCTTCAGGGTTAGAGACCTCAATGATCTGACCAACAAAACTTACGTTGTTGATGATCTCATCTTTCTGCAGGAGTTCATTCCTTATCCCCACCAGCATCCGATTCTCCAGGTGCTCCAGTTTTTTCTCAAGGGCCGCTTTCTCTTCGATGATCTTGACAACGGCTTTGAGCGGATCAGCTGATTTAAGCAGGGTACCAACCTCCCTGACTTTTGTGATCTGCCCTGTCAAATATTGTAATGCCTTGGGTCCAGTAAGTGCTTCAATTCGCCTTACTCCCGCAGCCACGGCAGACTCGGAATAGATGTGCGCAAGACCGATCATTCCCGTATGCATCACGTGCGTACCTCCGCACAATTCAACAGAATAATTTGGATCGATGGTTACCACGCGAACCTTTTCGCCATACTTTTCACCAAACAAGGCCATGGCACCCATGTTCAATGCATAATCCTTAGACATCTCCTTAATCACAACGGGTATATTGGCCCTGATCTTTTCATTCATGATCGTCTCGATCTCCCTGATCTCTTCTTCCGTCACTTTGGAAATATGTGAAAAGTCAAAACGCAGATACTCATCATTTACCAACGATCCTTTCTGCGCTACATGCTTTCCCAACACCGTGCGAAGGGCCGCGTGCAGCAAATGGGTGGCGGTATGATTGTACATGATGTTGAGCCTTCGTTCTGCATCAACCTTTGCATTGACAAAGGCAGAAGGATCAGCAGGAAGCTTATCCGTAAAATGTATGATCAGGTCGTTTTCCTTCTTCGTGTCTGTTACCTTAATCTGCTCAGTACCAAATTCAAGAACCCCTGTATCGCCCACCTGACCGCCGCTCTCCGCATAGAAAGGGGTGTTTGCGAGTACCAGTTGAAACTGCTCCCTGCCCTTACCGCTGACCTTTCTGTACCTCGTGAGCCGCGTGCTGATGTTTATATCCTCGTAACCCACAAATCCAGTTCCATTCTCCGTAATGATGGTCCAATCTTCCGCGTCCAGTGTTGTTGCAGCGCGACTCCGCTCCTTTTGCTGAAGCATTTCTTTTTCAAAACCCGCTTCATCAACTTCATAACCTTTTTCCTTTGCAATCAGCCTTGTGAGGTCAATCGGGAATCCATAAGTGTCCAGCAAATCGAAGGCATCTTTTCCGCTGATGTTCAATTCATCACTTCCACTATTTGAATCGGTGTTTGACGATCCCCCGGTCAGTACATCCATTTTCTTCAATCCTTTGTCGAGGGTGCGCAGGAAAGATTCTTCCTCTTCGTGAACCACTCTTGCTACAAAATCAAGTTGCTGCCTTAACTCGGGAAACACGGAGGCAAACTGTTCTGCAAGTTTGGGAAGCAAGAGATGAAGTAGTGGCATTTTATGTCCGAGGTAAGAATAATAATACCTGACTGCCCTTCTCAAAATCCTCCTGATCACATAGCCAGCGCCGGTATTTGCGGGCAACTGTCCGTCTGCAATGGTGAAGGAAATAGCACGGATATGATCTGAAATAACCCGGAACGCAATATCTTTTCGTGAATCGCTGTTTCCATATTTGACGCCAGTGATCCTTTCCACTTCTGCGATGGTGCCCGTGAAAAGATCAGTATCGTAATTGGAAGTTTTGCCCTGGATCACCCTTACCAGTCGTTCAAGTCCCATACCGGTATCCACATGCTTTTCGGGGAGCTGTTCCAGGCTTCCGTTCTTAAGCCTGTTGAACTGGATGAATACATTATTCCATATTTCGATCACCTGGGGGTGATCGGCATTTACCAACATGCTGCCTTCCACTGATTTTCTTTCGTCATCTGATCTGCAATCAACGTGGATCTCCGAACATGGACCGCAAGGGCCGGTGTCACCCATTTCCCAGAAATTATCTTTCTTATTGCCCATCAGGATACGGTCAGGCGCTATCCAGTTCTTCCATTCGGCAAATGCTTCTTCGTCTTTCGGAATGCCTTCTTTCAAATCTCCTTCAAAAACGGTAACATACAGCCGGTCTACCGGTATCTTATATTCTTTGGTGAGCAGTTCCCAACTCCATGCGATGGCTTCTTTCTTGAAATAATCTCCAAAACTCCAGTTTCCAAGCATTTCAAACATGGTGTGATGG
>JANMHK010000091.1:0-3007 GCA_031375135.1 Sphingobacteriales bacterium
AAAAGCGCTACCTGGCATTGGCATGATGGCGGTACGGTAACTGTATCAAAGAAAGCTACACTCGCCTTGCACGATCTAACGGGTTTTGAAGGCAGGTGTGAAGCGATCTTGTTCTGTAAGCATGCCGACTTCGTTCCAACAAATGATATCCAGCAACTCACAAAGTTCAGGAGAAAATTACTTGGTCTTCCTGAGAGGCCGGAAGATGGCGGTGAGTTTGATTTGATCGTTTCGGGAGGTGGACTTGCTGGCACTTGTGCTGCGCTTGCTGCTGCGCGGAATGGAGTTAAAGTAGCGTTGGTGCAAGACAGGCCGGTTCTTGGCGGCAATGGAAGTTCAGAAGTGAGGGTTTGGCCCGAAGGGCATACGAATAAATCGCTTTACCCACACATCGGAGATATTGTCAATGAGATTCTTCCGGTAGTTAACAGAGCCCCGGGAGAGGTATTGAATGGGGTGGCTGCGAAATATTATGATGATGCGTTGAAGATAAAGATCGTTAAGGCCGAGCCGAACATCACCATGCTGCTGAATCACAGGGTCATCAGTGTGGAGACAGAAGGCGATTTGATCAGGTCGATCGTTATTCAAAGCACGCTGACGTCAAGGCAGTCTAGGATCAGGGCGAAACTATTTTCAGACTGCACGGGCGATGCTACCATTGGGTTTAAGGCTGGCGCAGATCACGAATATAAGATTGAGCAATTGATGGGTGCTTCTAATCTTTTCAATGTGCTTGATGCTACAGATAAGGAAGAGGTGTTGGCTTGTGAGTGTAAGGATAAGACCGCGCTGGCGATGAAATGTGAAGCGGGAGATTATGACCAACCTTTTCCAAGATGTCCATGGGCGTTGGACTTGTCGGACAAACCATTTCCCGGCAGGAAAGGCGTAAAAACATTTGGCCAGGAAGGGCTTGATTCATTTGCCAACATGTGGTATTGGGAAAGTGGTTTCAATAAGGATCAGGTAAATGAAATTGAACTGATCCGCGATCATAATTTCAGGGCCATGTATGGTGCCTGGGATGTGATCAAGAATGTAGATGGCATGTATCCCAAACACAGGTTGGGTTGGTCGGCCTTTATCGCTGGGAAGCGGGAGTCTAGGCGCTTGATGGGCGATGTTGTTTTGGACGCAGAGGATTTCAAGTCACAGCGAAAATTTGAGGATGCGGCATTTCCTTGTTCGTGGCACGTTGATCTTCACATGCCGAAGAAAGAATTTGAGGAAGGCTTTAAAGACATGGAGTTTGTGTCCGACTACACGCGCGGGGAGGAATATCAGTATGGCGGGGAGTACTGGGCTCCGTACCGCACATTGTATAGCCGCAATATTAAAAATCTGTTCATGGCGGGCAGATGCATCAGTGTCACCAAAACCGGCCTGGGTCCTGTTAGGGTGATGAAAACCTGTGGCATGATGGGCGAGGTAGTGGGAAAAGCCGCGGCCGTGTGTATTAAGCACAATGTGTCACCGAGAGAGGTTTATAGCAAACATCTTGCTGATCTACAGGCACTGTTGAAGAAGCCGGGGAAGGTGATGGGCTGAAAATCGTAAAATAGTCAGTATAATGACAGAATTATGCGTAATTTAGTCAACATACTGACCAAATTATGCCGAATATAGTCAAAAGAGAGCTTGAGGAGACAATTAGCCGCCTGATTGGAAAGAACAAAGTGATTATTGTGTTTGGTACCCGGCGGGTAGGGAAAACGGTACTTACACAAAGGATCGCCGATGCTTATCAGAAAGAGGTTCTCTTGCTGAATGCAGAGGATTTTGATGTACAGGAGATGCTGAAGAACAGAACAGCGGCTCATTACAAAAGGTTGATCGGGGATGCGGAATTGCTTATCATAGACGAAGCCCAGGTTCTCCCGGATATCGGGGAGATCCTGAAACTCATGATTGATAGTCTCCCCACCCTCAGTATTATTGCCACTGGTTCTTCTTCATTTGATTTGGCAAACCGTACAGGTGAGCCACTCACCGGTAGGCAACACAGGTTATATCTCCATCCCCTCTCGCAAACCGAGATCAGTTCAATTGAATCGTATACTGAAACTTTGCAGAACCTTGACGAAAGACTTGTTTTCGGGTCTTACCCGGAATTGTTTCAACTATCAAGTCTTCAGCAGAAAAGCGACTACCTGTTAGAACTGGTGCAATCCTATTTGCTGAAAGACATCCTGGCTTACGCGGGCATCCGCCAATCAGATAAAATCTTAAAGCTGTTAAGACTGATTGCATTTCAATGTGGCAGTGAAGTGTCTTACAATGAGCTAGGGGCCCAATTGGGTCTTAGTAAGAACACCATTGAGAATTACCTTGATTTGCTTTCAAAGGTTTTTATTGTTTATCGGTTGGGAGCTTATAGTACCAACCAGAGAAAAGAAATTTCAAAGTCGTCGAAATGGTTTTTCTATGATAACGGCATTCGCAATGCCATCATCAATGATTTCAGGCTCCCGCCATTGAGAACAGATCTCGGCCAGCTATGGGAGAATTACCTTTTAGCTGAAAGAATCAAGCGAAATAACTATGATGGGAGAAATGTTCAATATTTTTTCTGGCGAAACTATGATCAACAGGAAGTAGATCTGATAGAATATAACAACAGCGTTATTTCTGCCTATGAGTTCAAATACGCTCCAATGAAGAAACAGAAGGCCCCATCTGCTTTTCGATCTGCCTATCCTGACACTTCTTTCAATACTATCACAAAAGAGAATTACCTGGATTGGATAGCAAGTTCTGCAGCCCGTTGATTATTACTGCGGCGGAAAACTTTTATTTTGGACAGTTTCACATGTTGCCCTGCATACCAAAGATCATAACTGCACTGCATGTTCATCCATAATTCAGGTGAGGTATTAAATGCCTTCGCCAGTCGCAAAGCCATTTCTGCGCTAATGCCCTGGTGTCCGTTTAAAAGCATGGAAAGCGTCTTTCGGGTGACTCCGAGGTTCACAGCAGCGTCTGTCTGGCTGATGCCAAGCGGCTC
>JANMHK010000114.1:0-5934 GCA_031375135.1 Sphingobacteriales bacterium
ATCCCCGGGGGAATGACCTTATATGCCGAGATCAGGGAACATCTTCCGGATTGTTTCCTGATCCATATGTACTGGACAGATTCCGGGCTTAGTTTCGGCGAACTCCTGCACCTGGCCGGTATCATTCCGCTCCCGCCCTACCTGAAAAGAGAAACGGAAGAATCAGATAAGGAAAGATACCAGACGATTTACGCGAAAGAAGAAGGTTCAGTGGCCGCACCTACCGCAGGATTGCATTTTACCGATCACATATTTAATGCCCTTAAAGCAAAACAAATACAACCAATCTACGTAACCCTGCATGTGGGAGCAGGTACTTTCAAACCGGTAAAAACAGAATCGCTGGCAGATCATGAAATGCATGCCGAATTTATCGATGTTTCTGATCTGGCCATTGCACATCTCGCAGAGTCAAAAACAGCTTATGCAGTAGGTACAACATCCATTCGCACTATAGAATCTCTGTATTGGATGGGCGTGAAATGTCATCTTAATCCGGGCATCAGGATAGAGGATCTTGAAATGCAACAGTGGGAGATTTACGACGGTCTTAAAGCCCATCGTATCCCCTTTAAAAACGCCTTGGGGCAACTACTAACTTGGATGCATAGCCGAAATATGAAACGCATCGTTTGTCGTACTCGCCTCCTGATTACTCCCGGGTATCGACCTGGTATCACCCGGGGTCTGATCACTAATTTCCATCAGCCAAGGTCAACGCTCCTGCTGCTTATCGCCGCACTAGCAGGGACCGATTGGAAAAAGCTTTACGAACATGCATTGCAAAACAATTTCAGGTTTCTCAGCTATGGTGACGGATGTATTATCAAGTATAATTGACACCATTTCAGGTAAGTCATTACCCGCCCGAATTGGGGAACTCCAGAACAAAGACGCTGCCCTTGCCGGGAGCACTGTCTACCTTAATCTTTCCGTTGTGAGCATCAACCATTGTTTTAACATAGCTGAGGCCGAGCCCAAAGCCTTTTACATTGTGGATATTCCCGGTATGTGCGCGGTAGAATTTTTCAAAAATCCTGGCTGCTGTTTCCTTACTCATCCCGATACCATTATCCTCGATCTTTACCCGCAATGATTTGCCGCTATTCTCTGTGCTGATCTTTAAAACGGGCGGCACATCCTCCCTTGAATATTTAATGGCATTGTCCACCAGGTTGCTGAGCATATTGGTGAAATGGACCTCATCCCCCTGCACCTGATCATTCCAAGCCTTCAAATCCAGTTTCGCGTACCCGTTTCGCTCGTTCAACTGAAGGTTGAAATTTTCTGCTATACTGCTTACCAGACTGTGCACATGCAATGGCTTTAACCTGAGCTGCACTTCCTGCTTGTCCAGCAATGCGGCCTGAAGAATGGTCTCCACCTGCTTATTCATTCGTTTATTTT
The DNA here is from genome assembly GCA_031375135.1 of Sphingobacteriales bacterium. Lineage (GTDB taxonomy): Bacteria > Bacteroidota > Bacteroidia > Chitinophagales > Chitinophagaceae > Pollutibacter. The sequence continues at coordinate 1,408 of JANMHK010000114.1, forward strand.
CATCCTTGATGATCGTGCTGAAATAATCCAGCTTCTGGGGGTCATTGATCACTTTGGGATTCTTGATCGCATCTACCGCCAATGATATCGTGGCCAAAGGGGTCTTCAACTCATGGGTCATGTTGTTGATAAAATCTGATTTTATTTCACTCAGCTTTTTTTGTCTTAACAATGCCCTTAGCGTAATATAAAATGCGGCCAGTATGATCAGGGTAAATAATAATGCACCAGCGATCATCCAACCCAGGGAGCGGAATATAAATTCCTTGAAATCAGAGATGACCACAATCAGCGTTTCGTTAGGCGACAGGCTTTCAGTTTCACTTCCCTCCAATGCATTGATGGGCCAATAATAGACCAGGTTGTTTACCGTGTCTTCCAGGGATCTTTCGTAGCTCGCCTCAAAGTGGCCCGACTGCAATTCGTATCCAAAATTGTTATTCTCACTGACTATAGCAAATTCAAATTTTGTGTTTCGTAGCCCATGCCGCTCAAAACTTTTTCGAAGTCTTTCCTGCATCTTAAAGGAGGTATAGCGCTGTGCAATGGTTGGAGCGCGGAATAAATTCAACAGCTGATCTTTCGGCCATTCCGAAATCATCTTGGGAGAAACTATGGAAGGAAATTTGCTTTTCTCTTCCTGAAGCTCTGAAGTAATATCATACATGGAACTTTCCAAATTCTCCCTTGTCTGCTCTTCCTTGATGAGCAGGGTGTTTTTAATCCAGGACACCTGGAGGATAATGATGCCGATCAGAGACAGCGTGATGAGTATGGTAATGATGGTAAAAAGTTTCTTCATCGGCGACTTAAAATTAGCTAATACCCGTTCCCCTGAAGAACATAGTAGGGGTTATTAACTAAGGTTTAGGAGCAGTTGGTAAATATTTGGCACAAATTAAAGCCAATTTTGTCTACCACTGGTAAAACAATGCTTTGCTATTTGATAAGGAAAAATTATTTTACTAATAATGGAAAAACCAGGAACAGGAACGTTGTTGATCGCTGAACCTTTTCTTAAGGATCCTAACTTCATGAGAACAGTGATACTTCTCTGTGAACACCAGGACCAAGGTAGCTTTGGCTTCGTATTAAACAGGGAATTCGGCTCTACGCTGGAAGAACTCCTCCCGGATGTTACCCAGCTCTCGATTCCGGTATTTTACGGAGGACCGGTTCAGACTGATACCCTTCATTTTCTTCATTCCTGTCCTGCTGAAATTCCGGGTGGTCTCGAATTAACCGACGGCATATACTGGGGCGGAGATTTTAATACGGCGCTTGAAATGCTGGAAGCAGGGTCGATCACACCGCAGATGATCAGATTCTTTATTGGATATTCGGGCTGGACCGGCGGTCAGCTTGATACTGAGTTGAAAGAAAAATCCTGGCTCGTTACAACCGGTAATCAACAACTCGTTTTCCCCCGCGATATGAAAGATCTTTGGAAAGACTCACTAAGGCATCTTGGAGGGGAGTACGAGATCATGATCAATTTTCCCACAGACCCTCAATTGAATTAGAACTTCACGATTTATACATTTGGTCTGATTGCTTTCTTGGCCAGCATCAATACGCATAGTCCCAGTAAGATCACCAGGCACAGCGCAACCCGCAAACTGGTTTCATGGGCGATGAAACCGATGATTGGCGGGCCTATCATAAACCCTGTAAATCCAATGGTACTCACCGCTGCAAGTGCCGCACTCGCTTTCATGGAGCTACTTTTACCTGCCATGGTGTAGGATATGGGAATAACGGTGCTTACGCCAAATCCTACTAAGGAAAACCCGATGATCACCATGAAGGGTATGGTAGAAACAAGAGCCAGCATCATTCCCGTAGCGATCAGTATGCCATCCAGGATCAACATTCTTTTATACCTGAATATGCGGATCAACCTGTCGCCACTGAACCGGCCAATGGCCATCGTAAATACATAAGCCGTGAATGCATGAGTGCTCACTTTAGACGGATCGTCCAGCACTTCCTGGTAATATAACGCACTCCAGTCCGCCATGCCACCTTCACATATCGTACAACAAAAGCAAATCACACCTATGATCCACAAAGATCTGTCGGGCATGGCCAGGAGTTTTTTACCGTCTTCCTTTCTAGCATGGTCCGGCAACAGGAAAAAAAACATGGCGATCGCGGTCATTACAACGGGAACCAGTACAAGTAGAAAATGCCCTTGCGTACTGAACTGTTGCTTGAGTGTCCAGCCGCCGATAAGCGCCCCTGTCAAAGCGCCCAAGCTCCATAGTCCGTGGAACGACGATAGGATGGGTTGATTATAGGCTTGCTGCACATCCAATCCCTGCGTATTCATGGCAATGTTCAATGTATCACCAATAAAACCGAAAATAAACAGGCCCGCAGAAAGGAGGATTATCGTGTTGCACCAGGCCAGGGAGTAGAGTGCTACTACATAGAGCACAGCGGCGACGGTGGCCATTATCCTGCTTCCAAAATGGTCAACGGCCCAGCCCGCAAAAGGGAGGGCAATAAACGACCCGAGGGGCAGCATAAAAAGAATACCACCCAGCTGGGCTTCATTCAAATGGAACTGGTCTTTAAATATTGGAATACGGGAGGCCCAACTGGCAAAGACCAGACCACAGAAGAAAAACAGCAAGGCTACTGCGATTCTGCTGTATACGATGTTGTGGCGCTGCATGTTTCGAAATTAGCGAATTGGCCGGATTGGCGAATTAGCGAATTCCGGATTTCACGTGTCCCACCCGGTCTTTCAACGATTCACACCTAAAACAAAAAGGGGCCAATGGGCCCCTTTTCAAAATATACAAGTTTGTCGATTAATCTGATATCCGTTCAACACCTTCTACCAGAACTACTGCACGATTATTCAGTATCTCCATGAAACCTCCTTTGATCTTGTACAGTGTGTTATTGCTCCCGGTTTTGTCGTTCAGCACTTTCATATTTCCTTCACCCAGAGCACTCACCAGGGGTGCGTGTTTTTCAAGGATCTCGAAAGACCCACTGATGCCGGGCAACTGAATGCCATATACAGTTCCTGTGAACAACCTCTTCTCAGGCGTTAATATTTCAAGCTCCATGGTAATTTTTTTATCTTTTCAATCCCCACATTCACCACATTTATCACATCCCCGCATTCATCACATTCTACTTCACTGCTTCCATCATCTTTTTACCTTTCTCCATAGCATCTTCAATGGAACCTACCAGGTTGAACGCTGCTTCCGGATACTCATCCACTTCGCCGTCCATGATCATATTGAAGCCACGGATAGTGTCTTCGATGCTCACAAACACACCTTTCAAACCGGTAAACTGCTCTGCTACGTGGAATGGCTGACTGAGGAAACGTTGTACCCTGCGGGCGCGTGATACGATCAGCTTATCCTCTTCACTCAATTCATCCATACCAAGGATCGCAATGATATCCTGCAATTCCTTATAACGCTGGAGAATTCCTTTCACCCTGTTGGCAGTATTGTAATGTGCATCGCCCACGATCTTCGGGGTCAGGATCCTGGATGTTGAATCCAACGGATCCACCGCAGGATAGATACCTAAGTCAGCAATTTTACGACTCAATACCGTAGTGGCATCAAGGTGGGCAAACGTAGTTGCCGGAGCCGGATCAGTAAGATCATCCGCCGGTACATAAACAGCTTGCACTGAAGTGATGGAACCATTACGTGTTGAAGTGATCCTTTCCTGCATCAAACCCATCTCGGTAGCCAGTGTTGGCTGATAACCCACCGCTGATGGCATACGCCCAAGAAGTGCTGACACTTCAGACCCCGCTTGAGTGAACCGGAAGATATTATCTACGAAGAACAGGATGTCTTTTCCTTTGCCAGTGCCATCTCCATCACGGAAATATTCAGCAATGGTAAGACCACTCAATGCCACACGGGCACGGGCTCCCGGAGGTTCATTCATTTGTCCGAACACGAAGGTTGCTTTAGAATCTTTCAATCCTTCCATGTCCACTTTCCCCAGATCCCAGCCGCCCTCTTCCATGCTATGCTTGAAATCGTCGCCGTATTTCATGATACCCGCTTCGATCATTTCACGTAACAGATCATTTCCCTCACGGGTACGCTCACCTACACCGGCGAAAACCGACAAACCACCATAACCTTTTGCGATGTTGTTGATGAGCTCCTGGATCAATACGGTTTTACCTACACCAGCACCTCCAAACAAACCGATCTTACCACCCTTAGCATAAGGTTCGATCAGGTCAATTACTTTAATGCCTGTATAAAGTATTTCCGAAGCCGTACTCAGGTTTTCAAATAATGGGGGCTTGGCATGAATCGGACGACCACCCTGCTTGGATACCTGTGGTAAACCATCGATCGCATCACCCGTTACATTGAATAAACGGCCATTGATCGCTTCACCAATAGGCATCGCGATGGCAATTCCGGTATCCACCACTTCCATACCCCGGGTCAACCCCTCCGTACCATCCATGGCAATACAACGTACGCTGTCTTCACCAAGATGTTGCTGAACTTCCATCAC
>JANMHK010000121.1:0-4919 GCA_031375135.1 Sphingobacteriales bacterium
ACGGAGCCAAATCCGCATTTGCAAATACCCAGCATTTCTCTTCTGGTCATGGGCCTCCTATGGGAATAATGGTTGCTCATATTGATCAATTCAGAAAAATAAATTCTTTTAAATTAAACACCGTGTGGACATAATCCTTCCAGATCACCTGTTCTATACCGGCGCCGGTTTTGCCGTTGGTAAGATAGGTTTTCTTCAACTGGTTAAGCAGCAGTTCAGCATCTGCTATTTCCTCTTTCGTAGGATCCCTCGAAAGGCATCTCGTATATATCCAATTAAGTTTTTCCTCGTTGGTTTTGAACCTGCTTGAGAGAAGTTTTGTGGCCATGCGATCTGCCATGAGTACTACGAAAGGATCGTTCATCATGATTAGCGATTGTGAGGGCACATTTGTTACCGTTCTTCTTCCGAAAGCGGTGAATGGGGTAGGTCTGTCGAAGGCGGCCATGATGGGGTCAAGAAAATTTCTGCGTACTTCACCATAAATACTACGCCGTCCATTTCCGTCCAGCGGTCCTGATACAGCAGGCTTACCCCGGCCGTTCATAAAAGAAGTGATATGGGTTGCCACCGGAGGTCCGAACATGGTGGTGTCGAGAGCACCCGATACGGCAAGCATGGCGTCGCGAATGGCTTCTGCTTCGAGTCTTCTTATCGGGAAATGGGAAAGGTAGATGTTCAAAGGATCTTGCCTGGTTGCGGCGCCGTCTGGTTTGGTTGCGCGCTTGAAAGTTTCCGATAACATCATTCTGCGGATCATCTTCTTCATGGAATAGCCATCTTCTTTAAACTGTACCGAAAGGAAATCCAGCAACTCCGGATTAGATGGTAGTTTGCCCTGCATGCCAAAATTATCTACGGTTTCAACGATGCCCTTTCCAAAGAGGTAGTGCCAGATTCTGTTTACAATGATGCGGGTAGTGAGTGGATTTTTTGGATCTACAATCGATAGGGCAAGCTGTAGGCGGCCGCTGCCCGGCACATCGAGGTTAGAGCTGGTCATTTGAATGGCCGGAATGAAATGTCTTTTTACCGGTTGTGGTGAGAGATCAAGATGATTGCCGCGAACAAAGACCGGACTGTTGTTACTATCCCCATCGGTAACACCGTTAAAGAATTCAGTAGAATCTGTAAAAGAACCGGCAAGGATCTTTATGTGATCGAGCGATGAAAGAAGTTGGGGTGATTGAACTGAGATATTGCCCGTCCGCAGTCGTGCATTTATTTTTTGCAGGTCTGCGTCACTGCCCTTCCCACTGCTGATCCTGCTCAGGGATTCAGCCAGCGTTGCAGCCGATTGTTTCGGATGTTCGGGTTCAAACCAATCCTTATCATAAGCGATCGCATATTTTGCTTCGATATATGCATCCTTCGGTAATTTATAAACATGGCGGTCAAAAATTCCCGGCATCATTTCGATATACGCTTTGTGTCCTTTCCATTGGGCGACGTTGAACACAAAACGCGCAAGTTTTTCTGAGTTTACCCGCTTTTCCATATCACCATAGATCGGGAATTGAATCAGTTGGAAATTATCGATGATGATTCGGATGGTAGATTCCTTGCCCAACGCGAGTACGCCGATGAAGTCGCTATCGATATGAAAATCCGCGGATCGCAAAGCGCCAAAAAGGTTGGTGGAGAGTTTTCTGCTGGAGGCTAAACCTTCTCTTAACGAAACCAGTTTATTTGCTTCGGAAAAAACGGGATCGCCGAGTGTGGTTGTAGTAGTGAATGCGATCCCATTTGTTTTCCAGCCCTGCAGATCCGATCCTGAAAAGTCAGCAAGGACCAGACGGCTCGAATCTTCGATTTTTGTCAGGCTTGTTTTGGCGGCTGAAGGCAGTTCATTCTTAAGGTTCGTAAATGATGCGTTATTAGCAGCAGTGCCTGATTTTTCCAGTAGATAAGTCCATACGGTCTGGCGCACAGAATCTTTTACTTGCTTCAGGCTCGCCGCTTTAATTGAAGTCTGCATTTCATTGGCCGGTACAGAGCTGAAGCGCGTGCCTTCCATCACGCCGTAGAAAGAATAATAATCTTTCGTGCTCATGGGATCAAATTTATGATCGTGGCAGCGCGCACAGGAAAGGGTCAATCCCTGAAAGGCTTTGCTGGTTACGTCGATCATATTATCGATACGGTCCGCCTCATCTTTTCGCACATCAACAGGACTGTGAGAGCCTTCCGCCATAGCGAGATACATGGGCGCGAGTTGGGACTCGTTAATGGTGCCATTCGCTGCCGTCCTGGGTTTGCCCATAAGGTCTCCTGCCAGATGTTCCATCACAAGCTGGTTATAGGGAAGATCCTGGTTGAACGCCCTGATCAGGTAATCGCGGTATCGCCACGCACCTGAAATGGGATAATCGAATTCATGGCCTTTGGTTTCTGCATACCGAACAATGTCCATCCAATGTCTGGCCCAACGTTCGCCGAAACTGTTTGACTGCAAATAGCCATCTGCCATTTTTTCATAGGCTTCAGGCGATGAATCTTGTAAGAACGCAGCCAACGCTTTTTCTGTCGGCGGTAAGCCGGTCAATATATAAGCTACGCGACGTATCAGGGTATGTTTGTCGGCTTCGTCAGCAGCGTCGAGTCCATGCTCGGCCATCTTCTTACCAACAAAAAAATCTATTGGGTTGCCATCGTATTTCTTTACGGCGGGGTCAATTTTTTCAGGAAGAAATGCCCAATGCGGTTTCCATTCTGCACCCTGTTCGATCCATTTCTCGATCAACTTGCGCTCCCTTTCAGTAAGTGTCAGGTTCGACTCCGGCGCGGGCATGATGATGTCCGGGTCTTTGTGATTGATGCGAAACAGTACCAGGCTGTTTTTTGTATGACCGGGATCAATGGCCCTGAGTCCTTCTTTTGTCAGTGCAGTAGCACCCTCATAGGTGTCCAGTCTTAGATTTCCTTTCCGGCTACTTGGGTCGGGCCCATGGCAGAGAAAGCATTTCTGCACGAGTATAGGCCGGATATCGTAATTGAAATCCACCTGTTGGGGCAGGGGGACTTCGTCATTGTCACTGAAAATGGCAAATCCGGCAACAGCCAGTACGAGACATGCGGTGATGAGGATGATTTTATTGCGACCAAAGAAAGACAACGACATCAAAACAATTTGTTTACAAGTTACAAAAGAAGGAGGTCATCCATATAGAACTTTGTGAATATGTGATGCTTTTTTTACCTTCAGCAACATGATCAATCTTGGACTATTAGGAATCGGCAGAATTGGGAAGATCCATCTGGAGAATATTGTTCGCCATTTTCCCAGTGCCAGGGTACTGGCCGCCATGAACCCCTCTGAGGCCGGGCGTGCATTCGCCCGAAGTTTGAATGTGCCGTTAGTGACCGATAGGGCAGAAGAGGTGCTCCATCATCCTGATATCGATGCCGTTCTGATCTGTACGGCAACGGATGCGCATGCCGACTATGTGATGGCAGCTGCGCGGGCGGGTAAGGCCATTTTTTGTGAGAAGCCCCTTGATCTTTCGCTGGCTAAAGTACGGCAGACCCTTGAGGAGGTCAGGAAGGCGGGCGTTCCATTGATGCTGGCGTTCAACCAACGCCTGGATCCGAGTTTTCAGGAAGTTAAGGCTGCGATTCTGGCGGGGAACATTGGCCAGTTGCGGTCCATACATATTATCAGCAGGGATCCGGAGCCACCACCGGTGTCGTATATACGAAGTTCGGGCGGACTGTTTTTAGATATGTCGATCCATGATTTCGACATGGCCCGTTATCTGGCAGGTGCAGAAGTGGAAGAAGTCTATGCCAAAGGATGTAATTTGGTGGATCCTGCTATTGGAGAAGCGGGGGATATTGATACCGCTTATGTGATGATCAGTTTTAAGAACCAGGTGACGGCGCTGATCGAAAACAGCCGGCACGCCAATTACGGGTATGATCAACGGCTGGAGGCCTTTGGTTCGGGTGGAATGGTGGGGGTGGATAATCCGCTGAAGACAACTGCACGATACTCCAATGCTGAGGGGATTCACCTCTCCCGCAGCCTTGATTTTTTTATAGACCGATATGCTGATTCTTACAGGCTGGAATTGGCTGCTTTCCTGGATGCGCTTCACGAGAAGAAGCCGATGCCCATTGATGGCGAGGATGGCTTACAGGCTATGTTGATCGCCCTGGCGGCTAATAGATCCATGAAGGAGAATCGGCCAGTGCGTATGGCTGAACTGCATTGATCATTGTTATTTTTTATTTTGATTTTATGAAGAAGGCAACCCTTGTTATCCGCGTTTTACTTGGACTGATCTACCTCGTATTTGGCCTGGATTATTTTCTGCATTTTATTCCCTATCAGCCCATGCATACAGGTCCGGCAGCTGATCTAAAAACAGGGCTCATGGGGACGGGATATATTTATCCGATGATGAAGACGATGCAGATCATTGGTGGTATTTCGCTTATGGTTAACCGTTATGCTCCATTCTCTGCCGTCATGTTATTCCCGATCAGTCTGAATGTTTTTCTTTTCCATACCATCCTTGTTCCTTCTGGCTGGTTAATGGGCGTTTTTCTCCTGGTACCGAATATGTTCTTAGGGTATGCATACCGTGCGTATTACCGGGGATTGTTTGTGAAGAAGGCGGTTGTGTGAGATCTCCAGCTATTGATGCTGGATATTTACCGGTTGAATTTTCGGATTGTTCCGGTTGTAGGAAGGGTATAACGGGAAGTCTCTTCTTTCGATCATCATCACACCCATGATGGAAAATGTTCTGTCGTTATTGATGTACATCAATCCTGCTTCGATTCGGGAAGATAGCCCTAATCCCTGCGCATTAAAAGGATGGGGACCGGGAGCATTATGGTAAATGCCGGGGCTTAGGAACGAGCCGGAAAAGTTTTGATAGGTGGGTGCAACAGAAACGCCTGCAACAGCGAAT
>JANMHK010000146.1:0-1905 GCA_031375135.1 Sphingobacteriales bacterium
TCAATTCGATTTCGAAAGCAGTGGTGTCAATATGAATTTTCTTGTTTTCAAATCCGGCGTAAGAAACGATGAGCGTGTCGGAGGGCCATTTGTTTAGGGTGATGAGGAAGCTGCCGGAAGAATCTGTGAGTTTTCCAAAACCCGATTTTGAAAATTGGATGGTGGCAAATGGAATGAGTTCATCGCTATGCGTGTCTTTCACTGTACCCTTCAGCACCCTCACCTGCGAGGAGGCTGTTAACGACAGCGCAAAGGTTAGCAGGAAAGCAGCACAGATTCTTAAGCCCATCAATTTCATGGATGCAAAAATACAAAGGATTGGCGTATTGGCGGGTTATCGGATTTTCGAATTGCGCGTATCAACTCATGATTGTCCAATATTCTGAGTACTAACGAATTAGCCAATCAGTAAATCAGCCAATTAGCCAATCCTAAAAGTCTAAACCCATGGCAAAATACCAGACTGGTTTGCCCCTGAACACGCCATCCATGGTCCAGGCAGCATCCACCCTGAGGAAATATCCCAACAGTGTGCTTCTTGCTCCGAATCCATAACCGCCAACGAATGGCCCAACTCCACCTGTTTTAATGTTCACCTGTACTGGAGGATTGCCGTACACCACGTTCGGCCGTTGGATTCCTTTGAATTGGCCATTCCAGGCAGTTCCTAAATCGGCAAATTGCACCAATTGGAAATTCCGCAAGAAGGCATTATTGACCGGCCTGTTAAAAAAGGTAGTGAAAACAGGAAGTCGGAATTCGCTGTTCAACACCATTGCGTTGTTTCCATTGGCAACGTTCTGGTTAAAGCCACGCATATTCAAGGCAAGAGACTGGAAGGCGTAAGTTGCGTCTGGAGCAGGGCGGTTCGCATTATTAAACTTAGGAGAGATCCAGCCATCTACACCGCCGAGATAGTATATGATCTTCTGTGTTCCCCATGATGCATCAAATGCAGCACGACCAGCCCAGATGAGGTTTCTGTAGATCGGGTAGTAGTAACGAGCATCGCCGCCCACATTGAAGGTATACCTGCCCGTTGTGTTTTTACTGCTCATCTTGGCATTGATGTCGGTCCACAATTTATACCGGAATCCGTTCCAGATATTAAGTGCCGGGTTCAGCGTATTATCATGCACCCATTCAAACCTTACCAATGCATAATTCAGTACGGTATCCGGAATCTGCAGGGCAGGGGGATAGTTCGCGTTTGTCTTGATCACCACCCTGTCGTTTCTGTATCCCAATGTTGCACGGAAGCTGCGGACTTCGTCGAGTGGGTAAGCAAAATTCAATTGGTATAAGTTCGAGTATAACTTATTTGTCAGCGATGCCTTGATGGGCTCCCGGTCGTAATTAAAAATCGGGAAGTTGTTTAAGGTTGAACGATAATAGGTAGTTCCCCAATCAAGTCTTCTTCGCAGGTTTTGAAATTGGACGAGATAGTCTACATCCTGCAAATTCGTCGCTACCCTAAAGCCACCGGTGAATTTCATGTCTTCCATCAGCTCTGATGTGCCGAGGCGAATAATACCATTCAGGATGTCAGCATTGGAAAGATAGATCGGTCCCTGACCGTTCGCATAAGGCTGGAATCGATTTACAAGCACCTGGTTGTTGAAGCCGGTGACTACATACTCCGAAGAGAACCGCCTGGTATAATCGTAGATCTTAGCCTGCGCCAGCGGATTCTGTCGTTTTTGTTCCTGTTGTTCCTGAACAATCGCTGCAGCCGTTGAATCATGTTCAAATTCTGTCTGGAAAGTATTATTGTCTTTTACACTGGTATCTCCTGCTGCTGCAAGTTTCTGTTTGCCTTTCTCTGCATCATAGAAGATGGCCTGGCCTTTTGCGGCTCGTTCCTGTTCCAGCACTTTTTTCATGTATTCAGTAGGTCGCGCATTG
>JANMHK010000174.1:0-7762 GCA_031375135.1 Sphingobacteriales bacterium
CCGCTGCTTTGAACAATTTTCCTGCTGCAAAGGCTTTGTCAACATCGTCGACCAGTCCTGCGTTGATGATCTTGACATTGTGTTGGGGTAATACGGAGACCAATTTGTTTTCTACTTCATCCAGGTATTTTTCGAGCCTCGATTTCAAGCCATCAAATTGCTCCCAATAGGCATCAAGCCCAATGCCGAAGAGTCCTATTTTCAAATCGTCCATAGTGAAAAATACAATAATTAGGGTTCCGGTGTTTCAAAAAAATCCCTGTTGGTGCAGCCAATTTTCGTAACTTATGCAACCGGGTTATTTCCGGGTGAATAACTTAACAACAACCAACGATGAAAGAATTCCGATGCTGCTTATTCCTGTTTCTGTTGGTGAGCTGTAAGTTGTTTGCCCAAACGACTCAAGATATCAGTGCCGGAGCTGCCCGCACCATTTACGATTTGCTGAGAACTGTTCCGGGGATTGAAATAACACCTAACATGGGCGGAAAGAGCCAGCAACAGGTTTATGTCCGGGATAACCGGAATATGAAGGGCAAGATCGGTGCCTTAGTGGTGGTAAATGGCGTTATATACGATGGCGATATCACCATGATCAATCCTATTGACGTTTCGAGTGTTTCGGTTTTGAAAGATGAGGCGGCTTCAGCCGTTTATGGCTCAAGAGGCTTTGGTGGTGTCATTGTTATTGCAACGAAAGATGGAAAAGGCGTTGAGGCCGCAGCAGTTAATAGTTATTCAAAATCAGCCTACCAGTATTTTATTGGCAAAGGCACTGAGCTAAGGGTGATAGGGCATGACGGTAAAACGATTACTACCGGCGTGATTTCCAAAGAGACGGATAGCTCTATCATGATCAGGAAAAAAGAAATTCATAAAAAGAATATTGAGAAAGTGGAAATGGTAGTGAACTAGACTTGTTTGGATTGTGCCGAAAACTACTTGCCCTATATTGCAACCTGAATAGACACGCTCATTTTAAACATCAATTAAAAATTCTCCATGCCTTTTCGTCGTGATTTTATTAAAAACGTAACCGCGGCCAGCGGGTTGATATTATTATCGTCCATAACAAAAAATGCCAGCGCAGCCAGGAAATTAATGGCACCGAGAATTCGGTTCTCCGTGATCAATATCAACCATGGACATATTTATAGTATGGTCAATGCCGTGATCAAAGGCGGCGGCGAACTGGTGGCCGTATATGCGAAAGAGCCCGATCTTCTGGCAGCTTTTTCGAATGCTTTTCCCCAAGCGAAGGTAGCGTCCAGCGCAAAAGAAATCTTGGAAGACAATACCATACAGGTGGTCCTGAGCTCAGCCATTGCCAGTGAGCGCGCACCCCTCGGTATTGAGGTGATGAAACACGGGAAAGATTTCCTGGTTGACAAACCGGGAATCACCACGCTGGAGCAACTGGCAGAGGTAAAGAAAGTACAGAAAGCAACGAAGCGCATCTATTCTATTTTGTTCAGCGAGCGTTTTGAAAATAAGGCCACCATTAAAGCAGGCGAATTGGTGCGTTCTGGTGCCATTGGCAAAGTTGTTCAAACGATCGGGCTCGGACCGCATCGCATGAATGCCAAATCAAGACCTGAATGGTTTTTTGACAGGGATAAATTTGGCGGCATCATAACAGATATCGGTTCCCACCAGTTTGATCAGTTCCTCCATTTCACGGGTTCTACTTCAGCTGAGATCATTGCCTCGCAGGTGGGGAACATTAATAATCCGACCTATCCGAAGTTTGAAGATTTTGGCGATGTGATGCTGAAAGGCAATGGCGGTACGGGCTATATTCGGGTCGATTGGTTTACGCCGGATGGCCTGAAAACCTGGGGTGATGGCAGGCTCACGATACTGGGTACAGAAGGGTTCATCGAGATCAGAAAGAACATTGATATTGCCCGGAATGAAAAAGGCAATCATTTATATATGGCCAACAATAAAGAGACGATCTATCTGGATTGTAATAATGAAGACCTTCCTTTCGGAAGGCAGTTTGTAGATGATGTGGTCAACAGAACGGAAACGGCAATGACCCAGGCACATTGCTTCTTAGCTACAGAACTCGCCTTGAAAGCGCAGAAGTTCGCGAAAAAGATCTTGTAATTTTCGCCATTGAAGGATCGGTGATGCCTGCAAGGTCATCAATTGAGACGATGAATTTGCCGCAGGAAGAACTAAGGTTGGCCTTAAAAAAATAGCTCAAACAGACATTTACTTTTTACCGATCCAAGTATTACGCGCTTTTACATTATTTGAAAAGAAATGTATACTATCTACAGTAGCATCAATATTTACAAAGCGACCAGATTGAGATAAGTATGAACTTCCATAAAAATATTCCAGTTTTCTATTCTTCCCATTGTTTAAACTAACAATGGCCGTTGTTTCTCTGGGCAAAATGGGCACACACTGCTTTATTTTAGAAATAGAATAACTTTTTAATGAATCACCGTTTTGGGCTGCCAGTAAAATGCAACTACTGTTTTTATAATTTAACTTAACTAGTGACTTACCATCCCCCGTTACTGCAAATCCAGATTGATTCATTTTAACCATGGTAAAATCGCCAATGCCATTCCCTTTTAATACCCATCCGTTTGAAGCATCATACCTGCCATTGAGTGCCTCTGGGGCATAGGAATTGCCAATTGCAATGATATCTAAATTGCCATCAGCATCCAGATCTTCAATCGAAATCCCAAAAAATGGTGCAATTTGTGCAGCAATTGGGAGTGTTTTTGTCACAAACTGGTTGTTCCCCTTATTTTCGATGTAGAGTGATTGCATTTGGAAAGCAGTCAACTCTTTAGCGTTTACTCTTTCTTGTTCTGTAAACATTTCATTATATCCCATTTTACCATATTCATGGAAGTAAAGCATTCTTTTTTTCAGTGAGGGTATTTGGTCGGTTACTACCATTCTCGTTTGAAGGGGGTATTCTTTACCGTTGTTATACCCAAATAGAAAAGCATCCATTAATCCATTTTTATCAAAATCGCTGAACCTCGCTGAAATGGGTTCGTCCTTAGTTGCTCTGTACCTTGAATTTAGACCAAGATTTCCAGCCACATAATCCATATCACCATCATTATCAAAATCTCCTGCTGCAAGGCTGTTATACCAACCGTTACTATTTTCAAATCCAGGTACAGAAAGTAATTCAAAACTTTTTCCTTTCTTATTCTTATATAATTGAAGCGGCATAAATTCACCGGTCAGCAACAGGTCCGCAAAACCGTCATTATCATAATCGGTAAATAATGCGCAAGTTACCATACCGGGTTGCTCTAATGCAGGGCATATTTGAGAAGTAACGTCTGTAAACTTAATTTGGTGTGTTTTGGGATATGAATCGTTTCTCAATAAATAACTTCTCGACGATAATGGATATGCATGTGGTTTATTTCTTCCACCAATAAATAAATCTAAATCACTGTCATGATCAATGTCGGCAGCTATCACATTTGAGCCACTTGCAGTTGTATTAGGCAATGCGGCTGCATCCAGTTTGAAATGGCCTTTCCCATCATTTACGAAAAATAAGTCCTGGTAAGAGGTGCTATCCCCAAACTCATTCCCTCCGGCAACGCAGTACAAATCATTGTCGCCATCATTATCTGCATCGAATAATAACACACCAGTTTCCTCTGATAGTTTTTTTTCAGGCAATGGCAGCATAGGGTTTGTAATAAATCCATTTGTTGTTTGTAATAGAAAATATCCACTATGCCGTGATGCGCCTCCTATATATGCATCCTCCAAGCCATCTCCATTTACATCTGCCACTGCCATGGCAGGCCCTTGCCGGCTATAGCGATGTGGCAATGAATATTGGTAATTGAAATCCAGGTAGGCATTTTCTTCATGTTTATATTGGTTAAGATTGTAGAAGTTACTTACCTCTTTAAGTAAAGTAGATTCATGAACTTCAATTTTATTTACTGATTTTGTAGCATTCTTTTCATCCAACACCAATAGCTTGTTAGTAGCAATATTTTTCAACAGTTGTTTGTTGCCTGAAACCCAGCAAATTTGCAAAGAATCAATTTTACTGCTATGCCCAAGACCAAAGAATAATCTACTATCGACATTAGATAGGTAACCGCGCTGTGTGCAATGTTCTGCATATTGTAGGTTGCCATTACTCCATATAGAAACTTTTGCACCAGTACCATACACATTTTGTCTGTTGCCTTTTAACTGGATAACCAGACTGTTTGTGGAATCGCTGATATCGATACTTTTACTATTATTTTTATATATAAATGCCTGATCGTTGAGGTTATTTATTACAATATCAAGATCACCATCATTATCCAGATCGGCGTAAGCTGCTCCGTTGGAGAACGAGACATCAGAAAGACCCCATTCTTTTGCTTTGTCTGTAAAAGTAAGGTTGCCGTTGTTTTTAAACAGGCAGTTTCTTTTTTTCACCTCTCCCAGACCTTCTGCTTTGCTCCGTATACTGGCCATTTTATACCCCTTGGCTCCAAATAAGCTGGACTCCTTCATAAAATGTACAAAGTCCAGGTTAGTTATATCTTTTACATATCCATTAGTTATCAATAAATCTTTATTACCATCTAAATCAAAATCCGCAAAGAGTGCACTCCAGCTCCAGTCAGTAGCGGATACACCTGCCATAAATCCAATATCGGAGAAGTTAACCGCGTTTGAATCTCCACTTGGCACAGCGCCATTGTTTAGTTGTAAAACATTTCTCACAAACTGCGGTTGATAGCCTAACCTTAAGGCTTCGTTATAGTTGTCATTTTGTATGGTGCCGAACATGGTTTTTTGCCTTAGGTTGTCATCAGGCATCATATCTACCACGCAAAAATCTTCCAATCCATCATTGTTAAAATCGGCCATATCTATTCCCATCGCGTTATGGCATTGGTGCTTTAAGTAGGTATTTATCTTGTTAGTAAAAGTACCATTGTGGTTATTGATATAAAGATGGTCATTACTTTGAAAATCATTTGCTACATATATGTCCTGCCAACCATCGTTATTGATATCCTTTACAATCAAGCCAAGGCCCCAGCCATCGGTTTGGATACCCGCGAATTTTGATACATCGAGAAAAGCGGGTAATCCGGTAGACGGGTTAATACCGTTGTTACGGTAGAGCTTATCCTGAGCCAATCCACGACCATCGGTAAACTGGCCGCGCAATGCATTGCGGTCGCTTTCTTTACCGGAGTTAATGCATAGGTACATGTCCATGTCACCATCATGATCATAGTCGAAAAAAGCTGCCTGTGTGGAAAAAGCAGAATCATTTAACCCCATTTCCGCTGCCTTTTCCTCAAAATGGGGCATCCCTTTGTCATCAATGCCCATATTAATGTAAAATAGATTCGGTTCCTTTTTTGAGCTGTCAGGATAAACTGTGCTAACGTGCATATCAAGAAAGCCATCTCCGTTAATATCAACCATTGATACGCCTGAGCACCATTTCGAGGGTTTAATGCCAGCGATGGCAGTAATATCTTCAAACTGAAAATTTCCCCTATTGAGATACATTGAATTATTTACCATGCTCCCGGTAAGAAAGATATCCTGTAACCCATCGTTGTTGAAATCGCCGATACCCACGCCACCGCCGTTGTACATGTATTCGTACGTGAAAATATTCATTGAATCTGACTCTGTCAGGGTATTTGAGAACTGCACACCCGTGGTGGAGGCATCCATTTTTGTGAATAATGTTTTTTTCGGATTGCAGGATAACATGCAAAAAATAGACAGACAAGAAAGAAAGGTAAATTGTAGAAGCAGTTTGAGAGCAGTTGAATCCATGATATGATCTATTTTATATCAATGTATTTATGATGAATACTATATTGTTAAAACCCCTCAGTGAGTAGCAAAGGGTAATTTATAGTTTCCATATTGGAAAGCTTAGAAAGGATTAATGAAAGTAGCCCCAAAAAATAAGGAGGAAGTAGAAACCTCCTCCTTTTATCGAAACTAACTGCTAAAAATACGTATGAATTAGTAACCGGGGTTTTGATCTTTTTGGTCTAATTTATCATTGTTGTCAATCTCTGACTGCGGTATAGGCAGCAGCGGTTTAAATCCAGTGATAGGGCCTGCAGTAATCTTGCCATTTTTAAGCCAACGAAGCAAATCCCTGTTTCGTACCTGTTCGCCAGCAAGCTCCACCCTTCTTTCATGACGAAGGGCTGTAAAAATCTGGTCCTTATTACCACAAGGATATTGGGCAGTTGGATAATTTGGCATCATTACATCCACCCTGTTCCTTACTTGATTCATCAGTGAAATTGCTGCTGCTGAATTGCCTAGTTCGTTTTCGCATTCGGCCATCATCAGCACTGCATCTGCATACCGCATTACGCGATGATTGATACCACCGATTTTATACCCACCAGGATCAGAGTTATATTGCAATGTATATTTAGCCCAGGACACTTTAGTGGTAGTGCCATCATAGCTGGAAGTATTGCCTTGCACCTGGCCGTCTGTAAGTGTGCTTGCGCCATTATTATATTTATCTCCGATTACCCAAAAAGATGCTGCCCTTCGTGGATCTGTTTTAGCACTACCCCTAAACGTACTTTCATATTCTGCAATAAGGCTATTTGAGGGGATAAGATTGCGCCATCCTGTAGCAGAATACTCCTGGCAACGGGTGGTTCCTTCCTGGTTGCCCCAGGATGGATCGTCTCCATCGCCCACCCAATTAACTTCTCCTATAGAAGCAAACCCAATCTCAAAAACTGATTCATTGTTCCATTCATTTTCTTCCCTGAAATTGTCTGTGTATTTGATATTTTGCAAGCTATAGGTACCAGAGCTAATCATTTTCTGAAGTTCTACCTTCGCATTTGCATAATCACCCTGGTTCAGATATGCCCTTGCCAACAACATTTGAGCTGCCCCCTTAGTCGCCCTTCCTAATTCGGCCCCTGCATATGTTGCTGGTAATACTGCTTGCGCTTCCGTAAGGTCTTTTTTTATTTGGGCGTAAACATCTGCTACACTGGAACGCGGGAGGGTAGAAGTAGTGGATTTTGGTATCGTTAATGGCAACGGAACGCCACCCCAAAGGGTTACGAGTTCCGTATAAGCCCATGCGCGTAAAAACTTAGCTTCGCCCACAATTCTTTGTACCGTTGGTGTGTTAAAGTCTAGGGCTTGTGGAGCAAGACTTATGACCGTGTTAGAGCGAAAAATTGTCCTGAATAAACCATTCCAAACTTCACTGCCAACCGAATTGTCCGGGGCTTGCGCACCAATCAATAATTGGTTTCGGGGACTTTCTAACTGGCCACCGCCGGTAGCACAATCATCAGAACGTAGATCATGCAGAAAGAAATATTCTCTTGATACCAGGTTGTTACTTTGTATTATAGCATATATCGAGTTAACAGCCTTTGTAAGTTCTGCAGCATTTTTATAATAATTATCGGGCGTTAGCTGATTTGGATTAGTCTTATCCAAATTTTTATCAGAGCAGGAAAGTGCAAGTGTGAGTATACAAATTCCGATGATTTTTTTATGATTAAACATAGCCGATTTTTTAAATTGATACTTCATAATTTTTTATTTGTTTAGAAACCAACCTGCAAGCCAAATAAGAATGATCGTGGTTGAGGAAACTGTCCATAGTCTATGCCTGCACTTAAGGCACCATTGAATCTTGAACCCACTTCAGGATCATATCCTGTGTATTTCGTGATGGTAAGTAGATTCTGTGCTGATACATATACCCTCACACTGTTAA